>JABDIZ010000365.1 GCA_013003465.1 Rhodothermaceae bacterium | reverse complement strand
GGCGCCCATCTCGTCGGTCAGCTTCTGAAGGGACTCGTCGGCCTCGTGGGGGTTGAGGATCCGCGGGCTGCGCACGTTGGCCTCGGCAAAGCGGCCGTTGACCGTCCGCACCTCGACCGTCGCGCGCGTGCCGCCCGCCTCGGCCGATCCGCGGCCGAAGCCAGTCATGCTGCGCAGGGGAGAGTCGGGCATCGGGTCGCGGGCTGGGGAAACAAAAGAAGCCGGCAGCGCTGCTACCGGCTTCTCGCGGAGAGAGAGGGATTCGAACCCTCGGTACCGTTGCCGGCACACACGCTTTCCAAGCGTGCTCCTTAAGCCACTCGGACACCTCTCCGGGGAACGACGAATCTACCGCGCGCCAGAGGCCCCGCCGGTTGAGGCTGCGTCAAAATGTATGAGGGATGGAGGGATCCGCGATGGGAGAGGGATGCGGGGCCTCTGGCGATCAAAGTCAACGCGGAGGAGCCTCGGACGAAGCGTTCTGCTCATCCCTCATCCCTACGCGCGGATGGGCGCACAGCCCTCCATCCCGCGAGCGCAGCGAGCTACACCGTCATGATGTCCTTCTCCTTGGCCTCCAGCATCTTGTCGGCACGGGCGCCCATCTCGTCGGTCAGCTTCTGAAGGGACTCGTCGGCCTCGTACTGCATGTCCTCCGAGAGGCTCTCGGCCTTGACCGTCTTGTGGATCTCGTTTTTGGCGTCCTTGCGCACGTTGCGGATCGACACCTTGGCGTCCTCGGTCCGGGACTTGGCCGTCTTGGCGAGCTCCTTGCGCCGCTCCTCCGTCAGCGCCGGGATGCCGATGCGGATGAGCGACCCGTCGTTGGTCGGGTTGAGCCCGAGGTTGGCCAGCGTGATCCCGCGCTCAATGTCGCCGAGCGTGGACTTGTCGAACGGCTGCACGACGATGAGGTCGGCGGCGGGCGCGCTCACGCTCGCGACCTGGTTGAGCGGCATCGTGGAGCCATAGGCCTCCACGCGGACGCTGTCGAGCATGGCCGCGCTGGCCCGCCCGGCGCGGATGGTGTCCATCTCGGAGGCGAGGTGCTCCAGAGAGTGCCGCATCTGGTCGCGGGCGTCGTCGAGGATGAGGGTGAGCGAGTCGTCGATCATGTCAGGCGTGTCGGGTGCGGCCTCTGGCGCCAGAGGCTCGGGGTCTGGGCGAGAAGCGGCGGTCTAGGCGAGGGCGATGGGCTCGGCGGCGGCGTCCCAGTGGACGAGCGTGCCCACGTCGTCTCCGCGGAGCACGCGGAGGAGGTTGCCGGGGGTGTTCATGTTAAAGACCATGATGGGCAGCTCGCTCTCCTTGGCGAGCGTGACCGCGGTCAGATCCATCACTTTGAGGTCGCGCTGGATGACCTCGGCGCCGTAGACGGAGCCGAAGCGGCGGGCGCCAGCGTCGGTCTCGGGGTCGGCCGTGAACACGCCGTCGACGCGCGTGCCCTTGAGGATGACGTCGGCGCCGATCTCGGACGCGCGGAGCGCGGCGGCCGTGTCGGTCGAGAAGTAGGGGTGGCCGGTGCCCGCGCCGAAGATGACCACGCGGCCCTTTTCCAGGTGCCGGATGGCGCGGCGGCGGATAAACGGCTCGGCGATCTCGTTCATGTCGATGGCCGAGACGAGCCGGGACTCCAGGCCTACGGCCTCGATGGCGTCCTGGAGCGCCATCGCGTTGATCATCGTGGCGAGCATGCCCATGTAGTCGGCGTGGGCGCGGCTCGACATCTGCGAGCCCGCGGGCGAGACGCCGCGGAAGATGTTGCCGCCCCCGATCACGAGGGCCACTTCGGCGCCCGCGTCGACGGCCTCGCGCACCTCGCCCGCGTAGGTCGCCAGGATCTCGTGGTCGATGCCGAACTCTTTGTCGCCGAGCAACGCCTCGCCGCTGAGCTTGAGCAAAACGCGCCGGAAGCGCAGGTCGGAGTCGGCCATCAGGGGGAGAGATTGAGCGGCCCGAAGGTACGGAGCCGCCGAACCGAGCGGCAACGCCGCCCGAGGCCTCTGGCGGTTTCCCTGGAGTGTGGCCTCCAGAGCATGACCGCATCATGGCACACGCTCAGAGCCCGAAATGCATGGTTCCAACGCGCTGTCCCGCTGACCGCGTCATTCCCGACCCCGATGGGGAATCCATAGGGGAGTGATGCGGGCGCCAGAGGCGGTCGAGACTCACGGATCCCGCGCGTGGGACCCGTGCCTCCGCCGTGAGGCCTCTGGCGCCACGTCCGGGCATAGCATGGATTCCCGCCTGCGCGCTGACAGGGGTAGGTATCCGTACCCGACCACAGCTCTCCCCACAGCGTCATCCTCGCGCACGCGGGGATCCAGAGTACTGGGAACGCCCTCCACGCTGACCCTACCGCGCCGGACGCACGCGATGGAGGGCACCATCGTCCTCCCTGGTGGCCTTGAGGCCTCTGGCGCGAGAGGCGGCCGTCACTCTGGATTCCCGCTTTCGCGGGAATGACGTAGGAAAAGTCGAAAACGGGCGGATATCGCAGACACCTACCCTTGTCAGC
>JABDIZ010000333.1 GCA_013003465.1 Rhodothermaceae bacterium | reverse complement strand
CTGTACAACTACTTCGAGGGCGGCAAGGAAGACATCCTCCTCGCCATCTTCGACGAGATCTACGACGACCTCTGCGGGCTGGTGGGCGCCTCCTTCACCGACGAGGCGATGGAGGCACACTCGATCCGGAGCCTGTTCGAGGACTTCATCACCGCCTGCCTGAGCTATTACATGGATCGGCAGGACCTCTTCATGATCCTCGTCAAAGAGGCGCACCGGATGATCTTCGGCGACGACGATGCCCGCGTGGCGTACTTCGTGGGGCAGCATGGCCGGGTGGTGAAGGCACTCGCCCGTCCGCTCGCGCTAGGGATGGAGCGGGGCGCGCTCCGGCCGCTCCCGCCCGAAGCCGTCGCCCACATGCTCCTGGGCAACATCAACGGCTGCCAGATGCAGATTTTCCTCGAACGACGCAGTTGCCCGGACAAGCCCACCGACGCGCCCGCTGAGGCTGCGGCCTTCCTCACCCAGATGCTCTTCGACGGGCTGCTCGCCGATCCGCAACCCGCCCTCCACCCGAACGCACAGACCGAACGCACAGACTGACTCATGATCCCTCTTTCTCCCCATAGATGGACGTTGGGCCTCGCGATGCTCGCCCTCGGGACGACCCTGCTGGCGCTCCCGGCACGCGCCCAGATGACGCCCACCGCCGACCCCATCACGCTCACGCTCGACCCCATCACACTCACGCTCGATGAGGCGCTCCAGATTGCGCTCGTGCAGAACTACGCCCTCCAGCGCGCCCGCCTCGATGTGGACAACGCGCGCGCCCAGGTGAGCGAAGGCTGGGGGCAGCTCTTCCCGCAGGTGGATGTGAACGCCAGCTATACCCGTAACGTGCGGTCGGCCAACCCCTTCTCGGGGAGCGACGCCGGGGGGCTGTTCCAGTCGCTCGGCTTCCTCGATTGGCTGGCCTTCAACGAGCAGGCCCGCACCGACGACGACGCCACCACGAACCCCATCGACCTCGGCGAGTTTTTCTCGCGCCAGCAGGCCGGGCTGGACGCCGCCGGGGTGCCGCCGGTCGATAGCGGCAACCCGTTCTCGGTGCCGAACCAGTTGGTCACCGGCATCACGGTGAACCAGAAGGTGTTCGATGCCCGTGTCCTCCTCGGCGCGACGGGCGCGTCGAAGTACCTCGCGCCGTTCAGCCAGCAGGCCCTCGAACGGCAGGAGCAACTGCTCATCGACCAGGTGAAGCGGGCGTACTTCCAGGCGCTGCTGGCCGGGGAGCAGGCCCGCGTGGCCCGCCTCAGCGTCAGCCGCACGCAGGCCACGGTGACCGAGGTGGGCCGACGCGTGACCCAGGGCGTCGCGCCCAAGTTCGAGCGGCTCAGCGCCGAGGTCGAACTCGCCAACCTCGAGACGCAGTTCACGCAGTCCGAGAACGCCGCCGCCGCCGCCATCGACAACCTCCGGCTCAGCCTCGGCATCCCCGTCGCCCAGCCGTTGCGACTGCGGGGGGCGCTCGAGGCGGGCGCGGCTGGGCTGCTCACCATCGGACTCGAAGACGCCGCCCAGCTCGCCCTGGACCGCCGCCCCGACCTCGAACAGGCCCGCATCAACATCGAGTTGCAGAAGATCCAGACGAGGGTGGCGAAGGCCGCGTATCTGCCCGCGCTCGACGCGTTTGCCAACCTCAACTACATCGGCAATGTGCCGAGCAACCGCCTCAGCGTCCTCTCCGACCCGAACGACCCGTTCGCTTTCACCACCCGGGACAACGGCGTCTTCAGCTCGAACTACTGGGACCTGAGTGCGGCGGTGGGCTTCCGGCTCTCGTGGAATATCTTCAACGGCCTCCAGACGACGCGGCAGGTGCAGCAGCGCAAGATCGCCCGGACGCAGGCCGAGATCGACCACGAGCAGTTGGCGCGGCAGATCCGGGTGGAGGTCGAGCAGGCCATCCGCAACCTCCGCTCGGCCCAGCAGCGCCTGCTCAGCCAGGGGCGCAACGTGGAGCGCGCCGAACTCAACTACAGCTATGCCGAGTCGCGCTACCG
>JABDIZ010000321.1 GCA_013003465.1 Rhodothermaceae bacterium | reverse complement strand
GGTGATGGCTCCGGCCGCCGACGCCCAGATCACCTACATGGACGTCGATCCCGATGAGACTGTCCAAGGCAACACCTTCGACCTGGATATAGACGGCGATGGAGCCGCCGATGTCCAGTTCTTCCAGACCATTGGCACGGTGGCTGTGGCTGGTGACCGCCCGATTGCCGGAGTTGACAACCTAGGGACAGGCACGGCCTTCGTAGGGTATGCAGGTCCTTACTTCAACTACCCCTCCGCGCTCGACGTGGGTGCAGAAATTGGCCCAGCTGCCAACTTCCCGGCCGATGACTTCACGGTTCTTGGCTCCACCTACGGCCCCTACGGCCCCTACGGCCCATGGGCGGCAGGTGGACAGACCGACAAGTACCTCGGGGTTCAGTTCATGGCAGGCGGTGGCACCACGCATTACGCCTGGGTCCGCCTCGACGTCGCACCCAACAGTGCCTCAATTACCGTCAAGGACTTCGCCTTCGAGGCTACCCCGGACACCCCGATCGACGCGGGCGCGATGGGCGTAGCGATCGAGCCAGGGCCAGACGGGCTGCCAGGCACACACAACCTGAGCGCAGCCTTCCCGAACCCGTTCAACGCGGGCGCTCGCTTCACGCTCGAAGTGGCCGAACAGCAGGACGTACGTGTCGAGGTCTTCAACGCCCTCGGCCAGCGCGTGGCTACACTCCACGACGGCGCCCTCACAGCAGGTACGATCCATGAGTTCGACATCGACGGCTCGGATCTCGCCAGCGGCGTCTACCTCATCCGCACGGCGGGCGAGCGCTTCAGCGATATGCAGCAAGTGACGCTGACTCGCTAAGCCCTACCCGTTTCGCCGGTTCTTTCAGGCCCGGCTTCGCGCCCTGCGCGAGGCCGGGCTTTTGCGTGCTAGAGCTGGCGCAGCAGGTTGAGCAGGCGCAGGTGGTCGGGCTCCGCTAGCGCGCCCTGCGCTTTCAGGCGGTCGAGCGCCCGCTGGACGACTTCGATGTCGCTGCCCGCCTCCGTTTGCGGCGTGGCGGCGGGCGGCGGTGCAGCCTCCGCCCGAGCGGCGCTCGCCAGCATGGCCTCGCGCAGGAACCGCTCGACGAACTCGGCCGCGCCGGGCTGCCCCGAAAAATCAAGCGCCTCGGTCACGGTGGCACGGCCCCGGTTGATGTCCACCTCCACCTTACGCCCGCCGAGCAGGAGGCGCTTGGCTTCTACGCGCACGATGTCGTCGTAGCGGACGGTCTGCGGCGTTTGCAGGTTGTTGTTCTGGAAGACGAAGCGGTCGACGAGGAACAGCGCGCCGTCCTTGCCCGAACCGAGGCGCGTGGCATCGTAGAGGGCCAGCACCTCCTCAGCCTGCACCTTGGACGCGTAGTCGCCGAGGGCGGCGCTCAGCTTCGGCTTCGGGATCTCAGGCGCTACGTAGAGCCCCAAGTTGGGGGCGTGCGGCAGGTACTCGCGGAGAAGGGCTTCCATGGAAAGGGAGAGGTGGGAAGGAAGAAGTTAGAAAACC
>JABDIZ010000317.1 GCA_013003465.1 Rhodothermaceae bacterium | reverse complement strand
CATCACGTCGGGGTAGACGAGCGCGAGCCCGACTGTATCGGGCTCCGGCTGCGCACGCGACTCCACGGCCAAGCGCGGGTTCACAGGCCGGGGCAAGACGAGCGCCGTCCCTGGCTCCAGGGGCGCTGTCGTCAGTGCATTTGCGGCAAGCAACTCGTTCAGCGGTATGTCGAGTGCGGCGGCAATGCTGTAGAGCGTCTCGCCAGGCATCACAAAGTGGACCTGGTCGGCCGCGACGGTGGTGCGCTCCATACTCCAGCGCAGTGGCGACGGGCGCGGCGTGCTGCCGGTGCGCCCCGCCGCCCCGCTGCCTCCTACCACAAGCTGTTGTCCAACTGTAATCCGATCCCCCTCGATGCCGTTGAAACGACGAAGCGCCGCTACCGTCGTGTCGTAGCGGAGCGCGATGGCGAAGAGGGTCTCACCCGACCGCACCACATGCACGCGCTGCGTGTCGGTTGGGGCCGGAGCAGGCGCGGTGGCCTGCCTCACCTCGCCGGGTATGGGCACTGCCACAGCAGGCTGCGCAGGGGGAGCCGGAGGGGCAGCCGTTTCCTCGAAGGACGGCGCGACGGGGTCCTCATCAGGCGATTCCGCCTGCACGGACACACGGCGCGAGAGCCGGAGCGACTGCCCGACCTCGATGAGGTCACTGTCGAGACCGTTGAGCCGCTTGAGTTCGTCCACCGTCATGCCGTGCGTCGTGGCAATGCGAAAGAGCGTATCACCCGCCTGCACCACGTACACGTCGGTGCGCGACTGCGCGAAGGCATCCGGGGCCACTCCGAGCGCGAGCAGCACCCCGAGCAGAAGACAACGGCAGAAGAGAAGGCGCATGTCAGTCGTCAAAGTCGAACCATTCGGCGGCAAGGAGTGCCCCCTGCAGCTCGGACCGGGCGTGCGTGTCGCCTGCCCGCGTCGCCGCAGCGATCCCGGCGCGGTACGCCTCCGCTGCCGATTCGGTGCGGCCGAGCGTTTCGTGGAGCTTGCCGAGGTGGTAGTAGGTGCCCACGTAATCGGGATGGTCGTGCACGAGCGCCTCGAAGAAGCCGAGCGCTGCATCGGGATCACCCTGCTTGAGGTACTCCTGCGCGAGTGCGAACCGCGTGAACGCATCGTCCGGATCGGCGCGGTGAAAGTCGAGCAGGGCAGCGAGGCGGTCCATCGGGGGAAGCAAACGCCGGAAGATAGGCTGAAGTGAGAAGGAAGAAGGGTGAAGCGAGAAAAGCTAGGCCCATCTCAGGGTTCTAGCGTCCTCACTTCCTACTGCTCACTTCTCTCTACCAGCCACCTCCTGCGCCACCGCCACCGAAGCCACCACCCCCGAAGCCGCCAAAGCCGCCGCCGCCGAATCCGCCGCCGCCCGACCAGCCCCCACCGCCGCCGCTCCATCCACCGGGCAGAACAATGATGCCGGGACCACGCGACCGTCCACGCGGGCGCGAGGCGTCGCCACTGCCCGGCCCTCCATGACGGCCCGACAGGCTCGTGAGCACCACGAAGACGATGATGAGCACGATGAACAGCAGCACGAGGTTGACCTGTCCATCGCCGCCGCCGGGGGCGCGGTCCGCTGCCGAAAACTCCCCGGCTGCCGCCTGCATGATGGCGTCGGTGGCCTGGTCGAGCCCGGCGTAGTAGCGCCCGGCGCGGAAGTTGGGCGCGATCACGTTGCGGATGATCTGCCCCGCCGCTACATCGGTTACGACCGCCTCCATCCCGAACCCCGTCGCGATGAACAGCTGCCGATCTTCGACGGAGACGAGCAGCACAAGGCCGTTGTCCGCGCCTTCCTGCCCGACGCCCCACGCTCGCCCGAGGTTCGTCGCGTAGTCGCCCGCGTCCGCGCCACCCAGCGTGGGCAGCGTGACGACGGTGATCTGGTTCGAGGTCGAGTCGTCGTAGGCGACAAGCTTGCGCTCCAGTGCCGTTCGCTCGCCCGCCGAGAGCAGCTCGGCGTAGTCGTTGACGAGCGTTTGCGGCGCCGGGGGGATCGGCGGCGGCTGTGCCTGCACGCTCCCTACGGCGCCGAGCGCAAGCAAGCACGCGGCGAGCAGCCAGAGAGACGGGGGACGAAGGAAAGCCATCACTTCACTAGGTCATCCCGAGCGATGAACGACGCAGGGCTACGGCGCCGGGCCCGTACCCATCGCTCAGGGTGACCGAACGAAACACTCAGTCGAAGCTGACTTCGGGGGCTTCGTCGGCGCCCTCGTCGGCCTCAAACGGCACTCGGCGGTCGAACCCGAAGAGGCCCGCGACGATGTTGGTCGGGAAGGAACGCACCTGCTGGTTGAAGCTGCGCACCGCGCCGTTGTAGTCACGACGGGCCACGTTGATGCGGTTCTCGGTGCCTTCGAGTTGGTCTTGCAGCCCGCGGAAGGCTTCGGTGGCACCGAGTTCGGGGTAATCCTCACGGACGGCATTGATGAGCGCACCTGTGGCGGCGGTAAGCTGCGACTGCGCCTCCGAGAAACGCTGGAGCGCTGTTGGATCGTCGAGGTCGTCGCCGCTGAGCGTGACATTGACGGCGCGCGTGCGGGCTTCGGTGACGGCTTGCAGGGTTTCCTGTTCGAAGTCGGCCGCACCCTGGACGGTGGCGACGAGGTTCGGAATCAGGTCGGCGCGGCGCTGGTACGTCGTCTCGACGTTGCCCCACGCCTCTTCGACGCGTTCGTCTTCGGCGACGAGCGAATTGTAGCTACCGCATCCGGCGCACCCGGCAAAACCGACGAGCAGCAGGACGATGAGGAGGAGGATGGCTCCAGAGCTTCGCATGATTTGAAGAGAGGCTTGGGTGAGCGAAGAAGAGGAGGCCATGATACGCCTGCTGGGCTTTCGGGATGCACCCGGCGCGCCGCCGTAACTTTTGGCCCGTCGCTTCTCGCCCGATGCCCCTGTCCATGACGCCCCGCGAAACCCTCCTCATCGTCGGCGACCGTGTGCTGATCCGTCCTGAAGACCCCACCGAGCGCACCGCCTCGGGCCTCTACCTCCCGGCCAGCGTCAAGGACAAGGACCGCGTGCACGGCGGGCGTGTGGTGCAGACCGGCCCCGGCCACCTCATCCCCAACCCCGAGTTTTCCGAAACAGACACCTGGGATCCCGACCGCGAGGCCGGCCGCTACATTCCCCTGCAAGCGCGCCCCGGCGACTACGCGCTCTTCCTCCGTAAGGAGGCCATCGAGTTGGAGTGGAAGGAAGAGAAGTACCTGATCGTCTCGCACAGCGCCCTCCTCGCCCTCGCCCGCCCCACGCACCCGGAGGATCTGGAAAGCTTCGGGTGAGCGTGGGGCGCGCACCCACCTAGATCTACCATGGACGAGCAAACGTGGACTATACAAGACGCCCTCGACGATGCGCGTACGCATCGGCGTGGCGAGCGCTATCTCGTGCAGCAAAGCGGCACGCTGAAGGTGTATGCGGCCATCGAGTACGACCCTGCCATGGAGGACGCCTGGTTTTTCGGCTACGAGGATGCGGGTAGAAATTCGCCGCAAGCCGAGTTGACCGAGCACACGGAGGAGATGAGCGGGGAGATCGAGGATCTCTACAGCGCCTACCGTGAGGCAGGCGGTGGCGACTTCGAGCAGATGCTGGAAGCCAGTGGCGCTTCGTACATCGCCCTAGCCAGTTCCAACCAGATGGGATGGGCAGGCGTGTATTTCTTCGACGAAGAGAGTGTTGCCGCAGGAGTGCAGCGCCACTTAGAGCACCAGCGCCGATGAACCCGTCCACACACGCCGAAAAACCTGCGGGAGGCTTCGCCGACGCCGACGGCACCCGCTCTCCTCGCGCAGTGACGGCAACAGGCGCGGCGAGCACGTACAGGTCATGCAGGGGGTTCGTGCTCAGCAACAGCAAGCCCGTGGCTTCGAACTCGGCCAGTTCGTTGCGCGGCGAGGAGAAACCTTTCGCTCCGAAGCTGCGCCCATACGGCTGATCCGGAGAGGAGGAAGTAGCATCGGAGCGGCGTGCAAGGTAGCTTGGCAGCCCTTCACCAACTCATTGTTATGGAGGCGCTTGACTTCTTTACCGCCGTCCTGCTGCTGGCCACGCTCCTGTGCGCGCTCGTCGCGGGCTTTCTGTTCGCGTTCGCGGTGGTGGCGATGCCTGGGATCCGGGACCTGAGCGACGGGGCATTTATCCAAGCGTTCCAGGGGATGGATCGCATCATCCAGAACAACCAGCCGGTGTTCATGCTCGTCTG
>JABDIZ010000195.1 GCA_013003465.1 Rhodothermaceae bacterium | reverse complement strand
CGCTGCCGGTGTAGAGGCCGCCCTCGAAGCCGAAGTAGTCGACGCCGGGGGGCATGTCGATCAGCGGCAGGGCGGTCGAGTCGACCGAGCCGGTCTGAGCGAACGCGACCGGAGCGCCGCCCAGAAGGAGCAGGCTCACCACGAGGAGAGTAAACAGCGAGAGACGGACGCGCGACCGGGGAAGGGCGATGTGCATCATGAATCCAACGATAACTGAAACTAAAAAAGGACTGCCTCAACCTTGGGAGGCTAGAATCCACCCCCCCTCGCACGGTAGCCCAAGGTAGATACGACCGACTTCACATGCCAAAAACCGCTACAAAATAGCACCCTGGCGCCCTTTCAAGAAAGCCGCTTCCTCTGCGCGCACGGGTCGTTTTGCTCCTGTGCGATCAGGGACACCTGAGGGAATGGCAGCAGAGGCTCAGGCCCACCTCCTGAGCACCCCGAGCACGGCAGCCTCGGCAGGCTCTAGCCCGGTGGGCGTGTTCCCCGCATGCCTCCGTTTGAGGTGATCGAGGAGCATCCCATCGCGGTAGGCGTCGAGGATATCCGGGTGGACGTAATACTGGCGGCACACCGCCACGGTGTTGCCAAGCCCCTCAGCGACCTCCTTGATCGTCTCCGCGATGGCTTGCTCGCCAGTCGCCTCGTCTTCCGCTGCCCCATAGATGTGCAGTGCTTTCGCGGCGAGGACCGTGCCGCCCCATGTTCGGAAGTCTTTCGCTGTGAAGTCGTCACCCATCGTTTCACGGAGATAGGCGTTCACGTCGCTGGAGCCGATGGCACTCTTGCCCTCGTCGGTGTAGTACTGGAAGAGTGTGTAGCCCGGGATGTCGCGGCAGGCTTTGACGAGGCGTGCGAGGCGACGGCCTCGGACGCTCAGTTCGTGCTCCTTGCCGCTCTTGCCCACAAAACTGAACCGTACTTCGGACCCGTCGAACGAGACGTGCTTGTCGCGAAGCGTGGTCAGGCCATACGAATCGTTCTGGTCGGCGTATTCGGGATTGCCGATGCGGACGAGCGTCTCATCGAGCAGGCGGACGGCCAGGGCGACGACCTTCTCGCGGCCCAGCGTGCGCATCCGCAGATCCGTGTCCACGCGCGCCCGGATCTCGGGCAGCGCCTCGCCGAAGGGCACCATGCGGTCGAACTTGACGCGGTTTCGGTGCTCCTGCCAGTCAGGGTGGTAGCGGTACTGCTTGCGCCCCTTGTCATCCCGGCCGGTGGCCTGGAGATGCCCATCGGGATCGGCGCAGATCCAGACGTCGGTCCACGCGGGTGGGATGGCGAGCGCCTCAATGCGCGCCCGCTCGCCGTCGCTGACGAGCGAATCGTCGGGGTGGTGGTAGGAGAAACCTCGGCCGCGTCGCACACGGCGGAGGCCTGGCTGGTCGTCGGTGACATAGACGAGCCCGGCGCGGCGTGCGGCTTTCGCAGGAGCGGTCATGGAGAGGCGCGAGAGAGAAGCGTCGGTTAGAGTCGCCGGGGCGAACTTCGGTTTCCTCGATCCGCCGAACGTTCACAGCCGCAGCGGCACCACGCGGGCCTCATCGCGTTGGGGATCGGTAGCTTGCCTGCACGCCCTCGCCTCATTCCATGCCTCTCCCTGCCAAACTCCAGCAGTTCGTAGACGAGAGCGCGTCACTCGACAAGCTGACGCGTTCCATGCTGTTGCTCGACTATGCCGCGCAGCTCGGCGACTACCCCGAGGACAAGAAGGATGAGTTGCACCGCGTACGCGGCTGCACCTCGCTCGTCTACCTCGACGCCGACTTTGACGGGGATGCAGCGGCGATGCACTACACCGCTTCCGCCGATGCGCAGATCGTCAAGGGCATGGTGGCCGTGCTCGTGAACGGCCTCGATGGCGAAGCGCCGGAGACCGTCCTCGCCGTAGACCCCTCCTTCATCCAGCAGGCGGGGCTGGCCGAAAGCCTGAGCCCCACGCGCCAGGGCGGCCTCGCCAACATTCTCCGGCGCATGCAGCAGGCGGCCCTTGCTGCGCTGGAACGCTCCTCCTGATTCTCCATGCCTGAGTTCCGCCTCGCGAATACGCTCACGCGGCAGGTCGAGCCGCTCGTCCCCTCGGAAACCGACGCCGACGGCACGCCCGTGCTCCGGTTCTACTCGTGCGGCCCGACGGTCTACTCGTACGCCCACATCGGCAACTTCCGCACGTTTCTGACGGCGGACCTCGTCGTGCGTGTGGCCGAGGCGCTGGGCTGGCGCGTTCGCTACGTCTCCAACGTGACCGACGTAGGCCACCTGACCGAGGACGACGTAGCCGATGCCTCGGGCCAGGACCGCATGGCAAAGGCGCTCGCGAGCAAGGAGGGCGAGCAATTCGCTAACGTGTGGGACCTCGCCCGCCACTACACGCAGGCGCTCGTCACGGACTGGCAGGCGCTCAACCTCCGCGAGCCCGATGTGCGCCCGCGTGCCACCGAGCACGTCCGCGAGCAGATCCGCGCCGTGGAAGCACTGGTAGCGAACGGCCATGCCTACGAGACCGACGACGGCGTCTACTTCCACGTCCCGTCGTTCCCGGACTACGGCCAGCTCTCCGGCAACACCGACCTCGAAGGCCTGACGATCGGCGCCGCCGCAAGCGCCCGCGAGGTCGTCACGGACGAGCAGAAACGCGACCCCCGCGACTTCGCGCTCTGGAAGAAGGACCCCGGCCACCTCATGCAGTGGCATTCCCCCTTCGACTGGGGCTTTCCGGGCTGGCACCTCGAGTGCTCCGTGATGGCGCAACAGTACCTCGGCGAGACGATCGACCTGCACGGCGGCGGCGAAGACCTCCGCTTTCCGCATCACGAGTGCGAGATCGCGCAAGCCGAGGCGCTTACCGGCAAACCGTTTGCCCGGCACTGGATGCATACGCGCTTCCTCCAGGTCGAGGGCGAGAAGATGAGCAAGAGCAAGGGCAACTTCCTGACCGTCCGCGACCTCACCACACCGCCTAAAGACGGCGGGCGCGGCGACTGGGGAGCCCCGGTGGATCCGCTCGCGCTGCGCCTCGTGCTGATGAGCGGGCACTACAACCAGCCATTCAACTTCACCCAGAAAACGCTCCGCGACGCCGCCCTCAACCGCCGCCGCTACGCGGAAGCTGACAAAGCAGTTCAGGAAGCATTGAACGCCGAGCGTGTCGGGGATGACCGTCTCTTTGAGCCTCTGCAAGCCGCCTACAATGAAGCTCTCGAAGCGATGCTGGACAACCTCAACACACCCGTCGCTCTTGCGTCTACCCTGCGAGGTGTCAATGCGATACTAGCCCAGCATCGCTCTGAAGGCCTCTCTTACTACGATGTAAAGGCTGCCGAGCCGTTTCTCAACGCGACTAACGCTCTTCTAGGTGTTGTTCGGCCAGATCATGAGTTGACAGCAAGTATGCTCCTAGAGGCGGAGGACGCTCAAGGCGAGTTTGCGTTCGAGGTTGAGCAGCTAATAGAAAAGCGGAACGAGGCCCGCAAAGCCAAGGACTGGGCCCGCGCCGACGCCATCCGCGACGAACTCGACGCCCTTGGCGTAGAGGTGATGGACTCGGCGGACGGCTCCACCTGGCGTCGCAAGCTCTAACCCCCACCTGTCATCCTGACCGAGCACAGCGAGTCGAAGGATCTAGTCCCCAATCGGCTCTTGGCAGGACAGGGATAGATCCTTCGACTGCGGCCTGACCGCCTCCGCTCAGGATGACGGGCCTGTCGAATCGCACCCAATCATGATTGACGCCTCAGACTACTCGGAACTCGAAGGTGGACTCGTGCGCATGCTCGACCGCCTTCAAGCTGAAGGCACCGCCACCAAAGACCCTGACGCCGACCAGTACCTCCGCGACGAGCCCAACGCCGTGCTGCTCGGCCTGCTCTACGATCAGCGTGTCCTCGCCGAAACGGCCTTCATCGGCCCCTACAAACTGAGGCAACGCCTCGGCCACCTCGACATGCAGCGCCTCGCCGACATGGACGCGGACGCCTTCGCCGAGGTCTTCAGGCAATCACCGGCCGTTCACCGATTCACGAGCACGATGGCCGACCGCACGCAGCAGGTCGCCCGCATTCTCGCTGAGAAGTACGACGGCTCAGCCGCCAACCTGTGGCGCGATGGTGCATGCTTCGAGGTAGAACAACGAGTCCGGGCGCTGCCCGGCTTCGGTCCGCAGAAAGCCGCCAAGCTCAAGTTCTGTCTGTACTACTTCGGCCACCGCGATCTGAGCGACGGCTGAACCTAGGGCGTGCGGACCATGGCGAGGTCAGGCACTCGGGAGGTCACGACTGTGACCCCGCAGGGCGTGTGAGGAGGGCGGGGCCGGAGCCCCAGACAACGAAGGCAACGCAGCGGGGCGGCATCTGGCCTACGAGGGCCGATCTGGGGGAAGGTCCGTACGCCTTAGACCTCGACTGCGAAGATCATGGAGAGGCGGCCCGGCTCACGGCTGATGTGGTAGCCCCCGCTGCGTCGTGGTCCCGTCGTCAGATCCGTGCCGATCTGGACGCGCCCACCATCCACGTGCGCCTCGATGTGCCGGGTGCGCCCCGGGCTGTTCGGGTCGTAGACGGAGAGCCGCGTTGCGCCGCGCTCGTCCATTTCGTAGCCGAACGCCACGACCTGGTGCATCGCAAACGGATCGGGCGTGTCGCCGACGAGGCCGAGGACCACGGGCCGCCCGCTGTCGATGGCCGCGCGGAGGATGGCAAGTTCTCGGTCGAGCACGTCGCCAAAGGGCAGCGCGTAGGCCGGTCCGGCGAGGGCCGCGAGCCAGTACCGGATGAAGGTGGGTCCGCTCGCCCGAATCGTCCTGGCCTGCCGTCGCCGGAGGAGGGCACGGATGTGCTCACGCTTCAACTCGGCCGTGGGTCGGCCCAGACGAGCAGGCCAGCGCTCGGCCGCGGCGAGCGCCATGCCACCGCAGAGCCCGAACGACGCCCAGCGCCGGGCCACGCCGCGAATCGCCGCATCCGGCAGGCGTAGCGCCAGGGCGGCCGCCCCTCCGAGGGCACCGGCCACGAGCCCACGGCGACCGCCGCTCACCCCACCCGCGAGGGCAGGCAGCGCCACTGTGACGCTTCGAACGAGTGGACGCAGTTCTTCGCCGAGGTAGACCAGATCCTCCTCGGTCCAGGCAAAGGTGTTGACGAACCCGAACCCGTCGCGCGCCGGATCGAAGTCGAGCACGTGGCGCTGGGACGCGGTCAGCGGAGACGTGGCGGGCGGTGCCGCGATCGGCAACGTGGGATCGGACGGAACGGTGGACATGGCGAGAACCAGCAGGGAGGAACGAAGAGATCCTACGCGCGCGTCATCGCTACGCTCCCGATGGCCCCCACCTACGGGGGGCGCGCAGGCGGCCCGATTGCTGAAAACCAACCGGCAGGTCCTTCGTATACAGCACGCTGGAATGCTCGTCGCCAGGGGCCTTTCTTTGTTCCGGCCGGTGTCCGTACCGTCTGAACGCCTACTTTCCGTACCCGGCAGCCCTTCCCCTTGCCATGCGGCCTCGGCCCATCCGTTTGTTTGCCCACGGTACCCTTGCCCTGAGCCTCTTGCTCGGCGGCGGGTTGCTCGGTGATGGCTTCTTCGGCCTCTTCGGCTCCCGGGATGCCGTGGACCGCGACGCCGTGCAGACCGCGCTTCAGACCCGCTGGCAGGCTACCGACCAACTCGGGCGGCTTTCCGTGGAGGGCGAACGTCGCGCGGTGAATCCGTACACGGGTGTACTCTACGAGATGCGAGCGTTTGTCCCCCTCTGGAGGGACAACGCCTCCCGCGAAACCCTCGTCGCGCGATTGGCCGAGGCGCCCCACGAAGGCGTCGCTCCTGAACAGGTGTATACGGAGGCCATTGCGCATCTTCGCCGCGCCCTGGCTGCCCTCAATGCGCAAGAGCGGGACGAGGATGAACCCGATCCCCGCCCGGCCATCCTCGCCGACCTCGACCTGCTGCTCACCGACGGCATTCTGCACTATGCAGACGTGCTGACCGGGCGCCGCGTCGAGCCGAAGGCACTCTACGGCGATCACTGGTACCCAAGCCCGCGACCGGATGCCCGCGAGGTCTTTGCCGCCTTAGAAGACGGGGATGCCGACGCCGTCGTTGAGGCGCTCGATGCGCTGCAGCCCGATCACCCGGAATACAGTGCCCTCACCGAAGCCCTGGTGCGCCTCCACAAGGCCGCTCCGCGCTGGGCACCGATCCCAGAGGGGGCGCCATTGCGCGTGGGCGAAGCCTCGGTGCGCGTCCCCTACCTCCGCAGCCGCCTCGCCACACTTGGCTACCTCGACGCCGACGTGAACGGCTGGTCTGCCGACCGCCCGTATCGCCTCGATGCCGAACTGGCCGGTGCCCTCGCCCGCTTCCAGGCCGACCGCAACCTGATCGCAGACAGCACGCTCTCCGACACCGTGCTCCCGGCGCTCAACGTGAACCCGGACTCGCTCATTCGCACCGTCGAACTCAACCTAGAGCGGTGGCGCTGGCTCGGCCCGGACCTCGGCAGCCTCCACGTCATGGCCAACTTGCCCGCATTCGAGTTGACCGTGCGCAACCGCGCGCCGGAGGGGGGCTGGCGCGAGGCCTTGCGGATGCCTGCCGCTATCGGCACGGCGCAGACGGCGGGTTGGACCACGCCCGTCCTGACCGACACCATCGAGGCCGTCGTTGCGCACCCGTCGTGGTACCTCCCTGCTTCCCTGCAGGCGACCTCAGTCTTCCCCCTCGCGCGAGCAGAGGGCGGCGCCTCGCTCACCGCGCGCGGCTTTCGCGTTTCCCTGGCCGGTGTGCCGATTGACCCCGCCTCGGTGGATTGGGAAGTCGCCGTGCCGGGGCAGTTCCAGATCATGCAGCTGCCGGGGCGGAACAACCCCCTCGGACGGCTCAAGTTCGTGATGCCCAATCACCACGCGGTGCTCATCCACGACACTAACAAGCCGTGGCACTTCGACCGCGACCGGCGGACCCTTTCGAGCGGCTGCGTGCAAGCCTCCGATGCCCCTGCGCTCGCCCGGACGATTCTTCGCTTCGCCAACGGGTGGCCGGACGAGACCATCGAAAACGCGCTCGCGCGCGGCTACGAGCAGCGCTTCGGTCTCAACCGCGAGGTGCTCGTCCACTTCGTCTACTTCACGGCTTGGCCGGAGGCCGACGGACGGCTTCGACTCTACGAGGATGTGTACGGGCATGATGCCGTCCTCCGCGAGGCACTGGCGCCTGCCTCCTGAGTCGAAACGACGCCCTGTAACGCAACGGGCACAATCGGCAGGGGTGCGCTTGCTGAATGGGGCGCCGGCCCTATTTTCGCTCTTGGCTACGCGTTACCTCTTAAGAGACCTGCACTTGAGGCCGATGGGATACCTGACTAGGCGTATCCTTTTCGGCCTAGCTGACTTCATGCCGCAGCGCTACAACCGCCTTCGCATTCACCCGGCCGCCGTGCTGGGCATTTTGATCTGCCTTGGCGGCAGCACGGTGGCGTCGGTCCTGACTACCCCGCACGCCCCTGCCGAGCCGTCGCCTGCACCGCTGGCGGAAACGATCGGGGCACGCTTCGCCGAGGATTCGCTCGGATTCGCTCGGCTCAAAGGCGAGCGCATCGCGCTGCATCCAGACCTGGCAGCCTTCTATGCTGCGCGCGGGCGTGAGCCCGTCTGGACTGACCTCGCAACGCGCCACACGGTTCTCGCCCTCCTCGCCGATGTCGCCGCCGATGGCCTGGATCCGGCGCCCTACCGAACGGCCGCGCTGGCGGACCTCGCTACGGCCGACGTGCAGACTGGCCCCGACTCGCTGCTCGCCGATCTCGATCTGCTGCTCACCGACGCCTTCGTCCGTGCCGCCGAAGACCTCGCCCGTCCGCGTGCAGACGCGTCCGAACTCTACGGCCGACGCTGGCATCCGCACACCCGCACCGTGACGCCGCTCGCGTGGCTCACCGAGGCCCTCGCCAATCCCAACTCGGCCGAAGCCGTATCGCACGCGTTCAACCGGGCGCGTCCACAGCACCCGGAGTACCAGGCGCTGCGCGGCTTCCTCGGCCGCACCCTCAGCACGATCCACGACTGGCCGACGCTGCTCCCGGGCCGCGCGCTCATCCCGGCCGACGTCTCGCCGCGCGTGGTGCGCCTCCGCGAGCGCATGCACCTCGAAGGCTATGCGTCTCCCACCCTCCCCGACTCGCTCGCCTGGATCTACGACGACGACCTCGCCGCGGCCGTCCGCACCTTCCAGGCCCACCGCGACCTCGACACTACCGGCGTCGTGGATCAGGCCACGCGCGCGGCCCTCAACGATGTACCCGATGACCTCATTCCGCTCGTCCAGCTCAACCTGGAGCGCTGGCGCTGGCTCCCCGAAGACTTCGGCGACTTCCACGTGCTGGTCAACCTGCCCACGTTCGAGCTGGTGGTGCGCGAGCGGGAGGGCGAGCGCACCACCGAGCACCTCCGCATGAACGTGGTCGTGGGCCGCGCGAACGGCTGGAAAACGCCGGTCTTCTCGGACACCATGACGCAGGTCATCTTCAACCCGACCTGGACCATCCCGGCGTCGATCCAGCGCGAGATGTACGGCGAATACCGCGGCCAGGTGGTGCAGGAGCCCGGCCCGCGCAATCCGATGCGCCGCGTCAAGTTCCGCTTCCCCAACGACATGGGCATCTACATCCACGACACGACCTCGCGCCGGTCGTTCACGTACGAGGAGCGCGACTACTCGCACGGCTGCATCCGCGCGCACGATCCTCAGGCGCTCGCCGAGACCATTCTCGGGCGCACCAACGCCTGGGCTCCTGAGGACGTGGCCTCTATCTTCAGCGGCCCGTGGCGCCAACGGCCCGAAGACCTCGATACCGGTGTGCCCGTCCACCTGGTCTACTTCACGGCGTGGCCCACACCCGAGGGCGGCGTCCAGACCTTCGACGACGTCTACGGCTACGATGCACCCCTCGCTGAAGTCCTTGGCTTGGAGCTAGATTTGGGAGGGTAAGCGCCCGCTACCCAACCCATGCTCTCCGTCAAGCTCCGCCAGATCTCGTGGGGCGTCCTCGCCATTGAGACGCTGGCCATCTTCTTCTCTGTCCTGCTTGGCTTCGCAGTGACCGAATGGCGCCAGACCCGAGGAAACGCCACGTTGCGGCAGGAGGCGCTGGAGAACTTCTACGCGGAGTTGCAAGCCAACCAGCGCGAGGTGGAGGCGCGTCTGCCGTATCACCGGGAGGTCGCCGCTGCCCTCGATTCGTTGATCCGAGGACCGGTTCCAGCCTCGCTGCAGGACGCCCTGGGACAGGTTGGCTTCCGAGGGACGCGCTTCGCCCTGTTGCGCGAGACCGCACTCCGCACAGCCGAGGTGACCGGCGCCCTCGGTCTGCTCGACTTCGAGACAGCACAGGCGCTCGTGACGACGTATATCCTCCAGGAGGATTTGAACAGCGTGAACGAGGGCGTTCTGGGAGCCGTCTTCAACCCAGCGACGTTTGCGAGTGAGAACACCCGGAGCGTCCTCACCTCGCTGCTGGCCTACTTCGACATCGTTGTCGAATACGAGACAAACCTGCTCCAGGTGTATGCCGACGTACTGCCGCTGCTCGAACGCGAAGTGGGCGGCCGCACCACCGCGCTTGCCTCACCGGACACGACGGACGTAGATTCCCTGCGATGACGCACTGCAGCACCCCTACAGCCTGGCTCTGGTGGTACACCCCGTACACGGTGGGTGGACCGAGCCGGTCCGCTGCGTAGCAGTCTCACGATTTCGCTGAGAGCCCACTGTTCCTCCGAGCAGCGGGCTTTTTCTTTTTCTCGTCCTTCTGTCCGTTCATGACCCTCGCCGCGTTCAAGACGCTCGCCCGGCAGCACCGCCCCACGGATGGGCGGCGGCTGGCCGTGCCCGTGGCGGTGCGTCGCTCGGCCGACTTGCTCACGCCCGTCTCCGCGTACCTTGCGCTGCGCGAGCCCGGCGTGTTCAGCTTTCTGCTGGAGAGCGTCGAGGGCGGTGAACGGCTGGGACGCTATTCGTTCCTCGGCAAGCGGCCGTATCTCGTGGTCGAGGCGCGAGGCGAGCGAGTGCGGCTGCACCGCCCGGCGGGCAGCTACGGCGGAGACGGCGCCCCGCACGAAATCCAGGCCGAAACGGGCAGCGTGTTCGACGTGCTGGGACGCCTGCTTGACGACATGGTGCTGGCCCCTACCCCGGACCTGCCCCGCTTCACCGGCGGCGCCGTCGGCTTCATCGGCTACGACGCCGTGCGGCTGCTCGAATCGCTGCCGGTCAGCCCGCCCGACACACTCGGCCTGCCCGATGCCGTCTGGGGTTTCTTCGATACCCTCGCCGCGTTCGACCACGTTCGGCACCAGCTCATCCTGATGACCACGGTGTTCGTGGACGACGACACGGACCTCGATGCCCTGTATGCCGAGGCACACGAGCGGCTGATCGAGATGGAGGAGGAGCTCGTCCACCAGGCCGTCGAGCCGGGCGAACCGGTGCGGCTCCTCAGCGACGCGCTGCAATCGAACGTGGAGCGCGCCGACTATGAGGCGGCTGTGGAAGCGGCGAAGGCCTACATCCACGAGGGCGACATCTTTCAGGTCGTCGTCTCGCAGCGCTTCGCCCTACCCTTCGCGGGCGACCGCTTCAACCTGTACCGTGCGCTCCGGCAAGTCAACCCCTCCCCGTACCTCTTCCACCTCGATCTCGACGGCTTCGAGGGCGAGCCGTTCGCACTTGTGGGCTCCTCGCCCGAAGTGCTGGCCCGCGTCGAGCCGCAGGGCGAGGCGTTCCGCGCCGAAGTGCTGCCCATCGCAGGAACGCGGCGGCGCGGCATCGGCCCGACGGAAGACGCCGCGCTCGAAGCCGAACTCAAGGCCGATCCCAAGGAGCGCGCGGAGCACCTGATGCTCGTGGACCTCGGCCGCAATGACCTCGGTCGTGTGTGCGAAGTCGGTTCGGTGTCGGTAGATCGGTTCGCCGAGGTCGAGCGGTTCTCGCATGTGATGCACCTCGTCTCGTCGGTCTCGGGCACTGTGGCCGAGCACTCCGCGATGGAGGTGCTCGCGGCCTGCTTCCCGGCAGGGACCGTCAGCGGCGCGCCCAAGGTCCGCGCGATGGAACTCATCGACGAACTCGAAGCGGCCAAACGCGGTCCCTACGCCGGGGCCGTTGGCTACGCCGGCTTCGATGGCGCGCTCGACACCTGCATCACCATCCGCACGATGGTGGTGCAAGACCGGACGGCGTACGTTCAGGCAGGCGCAGGCGTCGTCGCCGACAGCGACCCCGCCGCCGAGTACGACGAGACACGCGCTAAGGCTGCGGCTCTCGCCGAAGCCCTCCGCGTCGCCTCCTCCGATCTACTATGATGTTCGAACGTTCTAAGGTTCCACGGTTTGCAGGTTCGCGTGCCCTACCTCTCGATCCATCTGCCTTGCCCCAAACCTGCTCGACATCTCAGTCTTCCAACCTTCAACTCCTCAACCTTCACCCCCATGTTCCCTGTCCTTCGCCCCATCCTGAACAAAGGCGGTGCCGGTCGCTACATCTCTCGCGAGGAGACCGTGCCGCGTCTCAATCCGCTCGTGGCCCAGCACCTCCGCGTGCTGAGCGCCTACGACTACGCCCTGCCGCGCCTGAGCAGCGCCATCGACGCGACCGAACTGAACGCGCTGATGCCTTATGCCCGCACGCACGCGGCGAAGCTCAGCGAGACCGTCTTCAGCATGGGCGGCACCCCACCCAACGGCACCGACCTCGAACCCGGCGCGTCCGGCCAGGGCACGACCGACGCCGAGATGCTCTACCACATCCTCGACCTGGAGCGTGCGTACCACGACGCCCTCTCTGAGGAAGTCGACTCGGTGCACCACCAGGAGCGCACGCGCGCCATCCTGACGCACGTAGCCGACGGCAGCGAGACCCGCCTCGAAGCGCTGCGCGCGCTCACCAACCGCCTCCCCCGCCCGGCCCGCGACTGAGCCCCGATCCTGTGCAGACTAACACACAGCCCGCTCCCGCATCCTCCGATGCGTCGGCCTTTCCTGAGGTCGTGGTCTCCGGCATCCAGCCGTCGGGGACGCTGCACCTGGGCAACTACTTCGGTGCGCTCCGTCAGCACATCGCCCTAGCCGACGACGAGACACGGCGCGAGGCCGCCTACTACTTCATCGTCAACTACCATGCGTTGACGACGCTGCGCGACCGCGAGGCGCTGGAGCGCTATACCCATGATGTGGCTCTCGATTACCTCGCCCTCGGCTTTGACCCCGACAAGGCGCACCTGTTCATGCAGAGCGACGTACCGCAGGTGACCGAACTGGCCTGGATCTTCCTGTGCCTCACACCGGTGAGCCAGTTGGAGAAAGGCGTCGCCTACAAGGACAAAGTGGCGCAGGGACTGGGAGCCAATGGGGGCCTCTTCACCTACCCCATCCTCCAGGCAGCCGACATCCTGATCTACGGCGGCACGCGCGTGCCCGTCGGTGCCGACCAGAAGCAGAATATCGAGATCAGCCGCGACCTCGCCCTGCGGTTCAATGCCGAGTTCTGCACCGAGGACGCCCCTGTCTTTCCCGTGCCTGAGCCGCTCATTCTGGAGGACGTGGCGGTCGTGCCCGGTCTCGACGGCCGCAAGATGTCGAAGAGCTACGGCAACACCATCGGCATCTTCGACGAGGGCAAGGCCCTCAAGAAAAAGGTGATGAGCATCGTCACCGACTCGACGCCGCTGGAGGAGCCAAAAGATCCTGAGACGGATAACGTCTTCGCGCTCATCAAGCTATTCGCCGATGAGACGCAGCGTGAGGAGATCGCCGCAGCGTACCGCGCGGGTGGCTACGGCTACGGCCACGCCAAGAAGGAGCTCTTAGGGCTGATCACGGCGTATTTCGCTGAGGCGCGCGAACGACGCCACGAGCTGGCTGAGCACCCTGAGTTTGTGCGCGAGGTCCTCCGCGCGGGCGGTGAGGCCGCCCGGCAGCGAGCCGAGCAGTTCATGGAGCCCGTCCGCGAACGCGTTGGACTACTGACCACATATCGGCGATGAATCCCTTCCTTGGCATCCTGAGCGGAATGAGCGCAGCGAGTGCAGCCGAAGGATCCATACTCGTCGCGCCGGAGGCCGGTTCAAGCCTCCGGCAACGCGGCAGAAGATTCCTCGACTCCGCTGCGCTCCGCTCGGACTGACCGATTGATTCTTTGTGCATGCGGCGATGATCCTCATCCTCGACAACTACGACTCGTTCACGTACAACCTCGTCCACCTCGTGGGCGCGGAGACGGACGGGTACGTCGTGGTTCGCAACGACCAGACGACCGTTGATGAGGTGGCTACCATGAACCTCGACGGCATCCTGATCTCGCCCGGCCCAGGGCGCCCGGCCGACGCAGGGATCTCGAAGGCGCTCATCCATCGCTTCGGTCCTACCACGCCCATTCTCGGCGTGTGTCTCGGCCACCAGGCCATCGGCGAGGCTTTCGGTGGGCGCATCGTCCACGCCCCCGAACTGATGCATGGCAAGACGAGCCGCATCCACCACGACGGGCAATCCGTCTTCGAGGATGTGGAGCAAGACTTCATCGCGACGCGCTACCACTCCCTCGTCGTAGACCGCGAGACCGTGTCCGACGACCTCATCATCTCCGCCGAAACCGCCGACAGCGTCATCATGGGCTTGCGCCACCGGGAGTACCCGGTCGAAGGCGTCCAGTTTCACCCCGAGAGCATCCTGACGACCGAGGGCCCCAAGCTCGTCCGCAACTGGGTGCGGTCAGTCCTCGGCACCCCCACCCTGTCCCCTACTACAACCGACGTGAACTCGTGAAACCGATTCTTCAGATTATTGCCGAAGGCGACACGCTCTCCCAGAGCCAGGCTGAGCAAGCCATGGACTGCATGCTGCGCGGCGAAGCCAGCCCGGAGGCCATCGCGGCCCTCCTCATGGGCCTCCGCGCCCGCGGCGAGACGCTCGACGAGCTGACCGGCTTCACGAAGGTCATGCGCGCTTACGCGGTGCCCGTTGATGCAGGCGGCCTCAACCCGATCGACCTCTGTGGCACCGGTGGCGACCACGCGGGCACGTTCAACATCTCGACGGCGGCCTCGTTCGTCGCAGCAGGGGCCGGCGTCCCGGTAGCGAAGCACGGCAACAAGGGCGTCTCGTCCTCGTCGGGCTCCGCCGATGTGCTCGATGCGCTCGGCGTGCAGACGCAATTGGGGCCTGAGGGGGTTACGAAATGCCTGCATGAGACCGGCATCGCGTTCTTGTTTGCGCCGCAGTTCCACCCCGCGCTGCGCCATGTCGGCCCCGTGCGGCGGGCGCTGGGCGTGCGGACATTCTTCAACATCCTGGGGCCGCTCTGCAACCCGTGCCAGGTCAAGCGCCAGTTGGTCGGGGCGTTCTCGGACGAGACAGCCAAGATGATGGCGCGCATTCTCGTCCGCCTCGGCAGCGAGCATGTCGTCGTCGTCTACGCGCATGACGGCCTGGACGAACTCTCCACGACGAGCCCCACGACGGTCTACCAGACCGGCAGCCACGCCTTCGAAGGCGGCCTGCTGGAGCAGGTGGTCATCCCTGAGCGCTATGGGCTCGCGCGGGTGAGTGCGGCGGCCCTCCAGGGCGGCACGCCAGCCGAGAATGCCGAGATTGTGCGCTCGGTCCTCGGCGGCGCCTCCGGGGCCCAGGCCGATGTGGTGCTGCTCAACGCGGCCTACGCGCTCCTCGCCTCTGCCGAGTTCGACTCGCTCGACACGTGCCTCGACGCCGCACGCGAAAGCATCGCCTCCGGCGCCGCGCTGGCGAAGCTGGACCGTCTCGTGGAAGCCTCGAACGACCTAGCGCAAGCGGCTTAGGAGGCTCCCGTGGCTACCATTCTCGACCAGATCCTCACCGACACCCGCGAGCGCGTCGCCCAAGCAAAGCGCCGGGTGCCGGTGGACGACCTCGAAGCACGCCCCGCGTTCCACGCGCCGACGCTCTCGCTCGCCACCGCCCTCCGGCGGGCGGGCGGGCCGGCCATCATCGCCGAGTGCAAACAGGCGAGCCCGAGCGAAGGCGTGATCCGTGCGGAATACGCGCCGACCGAGATCGCCATCGCCTACAAGAACAACGCGGCGGCGGCGCTCTCCGTCCTCACCGAACCGGACCACTTTCAGGGCTCGCTCGACGACCTCGCCACGGTTCGCGCCACCGTGGACCTCCCGATCCTACGGAAGGACTTCATCGTGGACGAATACCAGCTTTTCGAAGCGCGGGCCTACGGCGCCGATGCGGTGTTGCTGATCGCCGCCGCGCTCGACCCGGCCCAGTTGCGCGACCTCCATGATGCCGCGACGGACCTGGGCCTGAGCGTGCTCGTGGAAGTGCACGACGAAACCGAGGTAGACACCCTCGACCTCGATCCGATCGGGCTCCTTGGCGTCAACCACCGTGACCTCAAGACGTTCGAAATCGACCTCTCGAAGTCCGCGCGGATCTTTGCGCGCCTGCCTGAGCGCATCGTGCGCGTGGCCGAGAGCGGCCTCCACACCGCCGACGACCTTGCCCGCCTCACCGACCACGGCGCTGAGGCGTTTCTGATCGGCACCGCGTTCATGCGCGCCACGGACCCGGGTCGGGCACTCGCCGCACTGCGCCGGGAAACCGCCGTCGCCCTCGCGGAGCAGCAACGGCTTCGCCTCGCCAGCTAACCCGAATGGAACGTACCAAAGTCAAACTCTGCGGCATCACCCGCCTCGAAGACGCCCGCTATGCCGCGGCCGTCGGCGCGGACTTTCTGGGGTTCATCCAGTACCCGGATAGCCCACGCTACATCGAGCCTGCGAAGGCGAAGGAGATCATCGAGTGGGTCGTCGGGCCGGAGCCGGTGGGCGTGTTTGTGAACCAAGCCCCGGAGGCGATCAACGCGCGCTGCGCCGAGGTGGGCTTTCGGCTGGCGCAGTTGCATGGGCACGAGTCGCCCGAGGACTGTGCGGCGGTCGAGGTGCCGGTCATCAAGGCCTTCCGCGTGCAGCACGACGCCTCGTCGGAGCAATTGCGCTACCTGATCGAGCCGTACCGCGATGTGGTGGACTTCATCCTGCTCGATACGCACAAGACGAGCCTCTGGGGCGGCACAGGCGAGAGCTTCAACTGGCGCCTCGCCCGCGAACTGGCAAGTGAGTACGACCTGTTCCTCGCGGGCGGCATCGACGCCGAGAACGTCGCCGAGGCCATCGCCACGATGCGGCCCTACGCCGTGGACCTCTCCTCATCCGTCGAGGCATCGCCCGGCGTCAAGGACTTCGACAAGCTCGCCGACTTCTTCGACGCCTACCATGCTGCTGCGGCTTGATGGAAACGCCTGTACATACCTACACCGCACCGGACTGGCGAGGTCGCTTCGGCGACTACGGCGGCGCGTTCGTGCCCGAGATCCTCTGGCCAGTGCTGGAGGAACTGAAGACGGCCTATGCCGAGGCGCAGATCGATCCGGCGTTCCTGGCCGAGTACCACCAACTGCTCCGCGAGTATGTCGGGCGCCCGACGCC
>JABDIZ010000282.1 GCA_013003465.1 Rhodothermaceae bacterium | reverse complement strand
GTGCGCTGTACGTACCAGGCAGCTAGCAGCTAGCGACTAGCGCGCAGCGAACACGTAGCCGAGGCCCTGTGCTTCATCCAACACGGCGACGGTCTCGGCGGGCTTCGGCACGACCACGCGACCAGCGGCATCACGAGCCAAGGTATCGAGCCCGAGTGCGACTAGATCGCGCTCGAAATCCACGTGATAGCCGCGCTTGTCGTAGCGCGAGACCGCTCCGGTCGCGACGTCAATGCCCCATCCCAAGACATCGGCGAGGTTCAGCACAGCCACGGTGTTGAACTCTTGCTTCAGCAGGAAGGCGATGGGCTCATAGCCTTCCATCCGCACCGTCACTTCGGTCTCATGGAGCGTGCGGTGGACCGGGACGGTGAGGGGTGTGGTCCCCGCATAGACCCCCTCAATGAACACCTCTGCGCCTTCAGGCTCGGAGTGGAAGGTGACATCGTCGTGCGTGCCGGTGAAGATCGTAGCACAGGCAGAGAGCGAGACCAGCAGTCCGAGCAGGACGATGGAAGCAAAGCGATGCAGCATGGTTGAGACGGCTAGAGGAGTGGAGAATTGCTGCCGGGCAGCGCACCAACTCAGCCGCATACCTGCTTCGGAAAGTCACTCGAAGGGCTCGACGAGCAGCAAATCCGCCTCCACGCGATCCACCCGTGCCGTGATGACGGCGGCGCCGTCGGCCGTAGCGGTAAGGCTGGGCTCGTTATCCACGAGGTTCGACACGGCATGAGCACGCGGCGTGGCCGTGCCCGCAACCGGGTCGATGGCGAGCACCTGAACCCCCTCCTCGTTCCGCTCTACGATGAGCACGCCTTGTTCTGTGACCGCCCACGTGCCCCAATCGCCTAGGGCGGGCCACGCGCTGAGCTGCTGCACCGCGCCCTCTGCCATCCGCCAGAGGCCCGGTTCGGCATAGCGGGTCAGGAGCAGTGTGCCGTCCGGAGCCTCTTCGGCCGTGTAGCCCCCCGCGGTGGTGATTCGAACCGCGGGGCCGCCTTCCACGGGTTTCCGCCAGATTTGCCAGGAGCCGCTGCGATTCGAGCCGAAGTAGACGAACCGGCCGTCGCGCGACCAGCGCGGGGCCACATCGTCGGCCTCGTCGGTTGTGAGGCGGCGCAGCGGTACTCCGTTGGCTTCGATCAGATAGAGATCCGCCTGTACCTCGGTGCGGACCTGAAAGACGATGTACTGACCATCTGGCGAGAAGCGAGGGTGTTCGACCGATGCGCCATCGAACCCCGTGAGCCGACGGAGATTAGAGCCATCGCGGGCGGCTGTCCAGACCTCGGTGAAGCCGCTGCGGTTGGAAACGAACGCGAGCCGCTGTCCATCGGCCGACAGGTGCGGCTGCTTGTCCCACAGCACTGACGACGCCCGGCGCACCGGCTCTGCGCCGTCCTCGGCCGACTCCCACAGGTTGATCTCGAAGACCCAGTCCTCCACTGCGAGGCGCTCCCCGCCGGGCGCCACAACGGGCGAACCTGGATCGCGCACAGCAGGACCCACGACCCGCTCTGGCACGCCGCCCGAGGCTGGAAGCCGCCAGAGGGCATAGACGCCCGTACGGGCTGAAGAGAAGAGCAAGGAGCGCCCATCGGCCGCCCACGTATGCCCGGCCATAGGACGGTGATCATCCGTCAATTTCTGCGGCGGACCACCCGGAACAGGCACGCGGTAGAGATCCGCTCCCGCGCGACTGCGCCGCGTGAAGGCGACCCAGGCACCATCCGGCGAGAAGCGGGGCCACCCATCAACAAATCCAGACGGAGGCGTGGTGAGGCGCTGCCGCGCGCCGCTTTCACGATCAAGGAGCATGACACCCAGTAGCGGCGTCGTGCTATCAGACGCCGCGAACGCGAGCAGCCGCCCATCGGGCGAAACACTGAGGCCTCTCGCCGGACCATCCGCCAAACGCCACACTGCACCGCCTGAGGCGGACACCGCGAACACATCACATTGCGTGGACCCGCAGCGTATAAAAGCTATTGTCTCGCCATCGGGTAGCCAAGTCGGGCTGTTGTCGCTTGGCCCATCTGTCAGGCGACGCGGCGTGTCCACGCCAAGTGCCCGGACATACAAGCCTTCTGCGCCTTCTTCTCCTCCATGAACGTAGACGACGCGGGTGCCCTCTGGAGACCAAGCCGCTTGTCCTTCGGTGCCCGGCACCACGGTAAGCGGACGCGTGGCTGAAGCCCGGCTTCCAGGATTCGCAGAGAGGGCTACCGCAGCCATCGTGGCAATCCCGATTACAACGGCCAGCACGAGCGCCGCAAGGACAGGCCGCTCCTCGCGCATAGGCCCGGCCATCGGTACCGAGGACGAAGACACCCGGAGATCGAGTGCATCAAGGGGCGCGGCGGCGCTGTCGCCCGGTAGCCACTCGACCGGCGCGATGAGCCGGTAGCCTGCCTTCGGAATCGTTTCGATCACCTGTGGGTCACGCGGGTCGTCGCCGAAGAGCTTGCGGAGTTGGGAAACGCAGCGGTTGAGCGCATGCTCGGTGACGTAGACATCCGGCCAGACGGCCTCCATCAGTTCATCGCGGGAGACCGTCTGTCCTGCGTGTGCGGCGAGGTGAACCAGCACATCCATCGGCTTGGGCTGGACGTGTACGGT
>JABDIZ010000236.1 GCA_013003465.1 Rhodothermaceae bacterium | reverse complement strand
CTCTTGGACCAGGCGCCCGGCTTGCTCTTCAGCCTCCTGGCGCGCTATCGCTGCGGCCACGTCATCGTCGCGCACGTCCCGCGCCGCCATCTCGACCGCCTCGTACCACCGTCGTGCGAACTCCGCTACGTCCTCGTCCGAGAAGTCGCGCACATGGAGCAGCGCGAACCCGGCAAGGCTGACGCCCTCGTGCCCGGCCGGGCGTGAGGTGACGACGAACCGGTTCCCGGGGTAAGCGCTGACGAGCTTATTGATCTGCCCCGCAACGTCATTGCGCTCGGCCTCCGTTGTGACCTCGTCCATCCCGTCGAGTAACACGAGGCAGCGCCCCGCCTGAAGCTGCTCCTGAAAGAACCCCTCCGGGCACGTCGCCAGAATGTCGGGGTGGACGACGTACTGCGCGAGGTGATCAGCCGTGAGCGTGCGTTGCTCCCGCGCCCATTCGCGGAGAGGAAGCAAGATGGGCAGGCGCCGTTCAACCAATCCCAGCTTGCTCGTTGCCTCGTCGAGCGCGAATGTCCGCGCGAGGTATTTCATGAGTGTGGTCTTCCCAGAGCCGGGTCCGCCCAGCAAGACGAGCCGGTTCCCCAGGCTTCGGATCGCCTCCCCCACCGTGTATGGTTGCTCTGCGGAGGCCGAAAGTCGTTCGCTGCGTCCACGCCGGCTCCGCAATCCCCGCTCAATTAACTCGGACGGAGTAGCGGATTCGCGCAACTCCTCCAACTCCTCAAGCTCTAGCTGAGTCTCCCACATCTTTGCACGAAGCTCTCCCAAGCTAGGTGTAGCGAATCCAGAGCGTCGTCGCAGTTCCAGCCCTACATACACCCGGTCGAGTTCAATCCGTGCAGGCGTTCGGGTCTTAACCCCCTTGATCGGCAGGTAGCGGTGCTCCTCGGCTACGAATTCGCGGTACCGTTTTTCAAATGACTGACGACCTATCGCTGCCAGCACCCGGCCCCCCACCGCCCGAATTCCGCCACCTCCTCTCAACAGAAGCCAACCCATTAAGCTCGCGCCAATGGTGATCAGCGCCGCGACGACTTTGGGGTCCGTCAGAATCTCTGGGTCCATGTGCTCGGCAATTCATGCGCGACAGCGGAAGATAGGGGGCTCTATCCATTTACTACCTAAGCAAGAGAGGCGGTCTACAGAGCAGACCGCCTCTTCTGAAAAACCAGAAAGACTTCGCTTATTCGACTTCGTAGGCCTCCATCGGCGGACAAGAGCAGACGAGGTTGCGGTCGCCGAAGGCGTTGTCCACGCGGCCCACGAAGGGCCAGAACTTGGCCTCGCGCGTCCACGGGGCCGGGTAGGCGGCCTGCTCGCGCGTGTACGGGTGCGTCCACTCGTCGGCGATGACGTGCGTGGCCGTGTGCGGCGCGTTCTTGAGCACGTTGTCCTCGGGGTCGATGGTGCCGAGTTCGATCTCCTGGATCTCGGAGCGGATGGCGATCATGGCGTCGCAGAAGCGATCCAACTCGGCCTTCGACTCGCTCTCGGTCGGCTCGATCATGAGCGTCCCGGCGACGGGCCACGACATCGTCGGGGCGTGGAAGCCATAATCAATCAGCCGCTTGGCGATGTCCTCGGCGGTGACGCCCGCCTGCTGGAAGGGCCGCACATCGAGGATGAACTCGTGCGCAGCGAGGCCGCCCGGTCCGCGGTAGAGCACGTCGTAGTGGCCGTCGAGACGCTTGGCCATGTAGTTGGCGTTGAGGATGGCGAGCTGGCTGGCGCGCGTCAGGCCCTCGCCGCCCATCATGGCGCAGTAGGCCCACGAGATGAGCAGGATGCTCGCGCTCCCGTACGGCGCTGCGGCGACGGGGCCAATCGCTTCGTCGCCGCCCACCGGCACGACAGGGTGGCTCGGCAGGAACGGCGCGAGCGCCTCGGTCACGCCAATCGGCCCCATGCCCGGCCCGCCGCCGCCGTGCGGGATGGCGAACGTCTTGTGCAGGTTGAGGTGGCACACGTCCATCCCGAAATCGCCGGGGCGGCAGAGGCCGACCTGCGCGTTCATGTTGGCGCCGTCCATGTAGACGAGCCCGCCGTTCGTGTGGACGATCTCGGCCATCTGGCGGATCGTCGTCTCGAAGACGCCGTGCGTGGACGGGTAGGTGATCATCAGCGCCGCGAGGCGGTCGGCGTGCTGCTCGGCCTTCGCCTTCAAATCGACCATGTTGATGTTGCCGTCGTCGTCCACCTTGACGACCACGACCTCCATCCCCGCCATCACCGCCGAGGCGGGGTTGGTCCCGTGCGCGCTCGACGGGATGAGGCATACCACGCGGTCGGTGTCGCCGTGATGGCGGTGGTAGGCGCGGATCGTGAGCAGGCCCGTGTACTCGCCCATCGCGCCCGAGTTGGGCTGGAGCGAGACGGCGGCGAAGCCCGTGATCTCGGCGAGCCAATCGCGCAACTCGTCCATCATCGTGTGGTAGCCGGACGCCTGGTCGCGCGGCGCGAACGGGTGCAGCGCAGAGAAGCCGGGCAACGTGACGGGCATCATCTCGGCCGTCGCGTTGAGCTTCATCGTGCACGAGCCGAGGGGGATCATGGAGTGCGCGAGCGAGAGGTCGCGGTTCTCCAGGCGCTTGAGGTAGCGCAGCATCTCGGTTTCGGAGCGGTTCTCGTGGAAAACCGGGTGCGTGAGGTACGGAGTCTCCCGCTTGAGCGGACCGTCGTAGCCCGGCTCCACCGACGCCGCGCGTTCTTCGGCCGAGAAGCCCGGCGCCGTGGTGCCCGCGAAGACGCGGAACAGGTTGTCCAAATCCGCGAGGTTCGTCGTCTCGTCCAGCGCGAGGCCTACATCGCCATTCTCAAACAGGCGGAGGTTGATGTCGGCCTCGGCGGCCTGCCGCACGAGGTCCGCGCCCGTGAAGCCCTCGCCGGGCGCCACTCGAAGGGTGTCGAAGAAGTCAGCCGTCGCAACGGTGTGGCCGAGGTCGGCGAGGCCATCGGCGAGGAGACGGGTGAAGACGTGGACGCGCTCGGCGATAGCCCGGAGGCCCTCGGGGCCGTGGTAGACGGCGTAGAGGCCTGCAATGTTGGCGAGGAGCACCTGCGCCGTGCAGATGTTCGAGGTCGCCTTCTCACGGCGGATGTGCTGCTCGCGTGTCTGGAGCGCCATGCGCAGCGCCGTGTTGCCGTGGCGGTCTTTCGAGACGCCGATGATGCGGCCCGGCATCTGGCGCTTGAAGTCCTCCTTCGTCGCGAAGAAGCCCGCGTGCGGCCCGCCGTAGCCCATCGGCACGCCGAAGCGCTGGCTGTTGCCCACGGCCACGTCGGCGCCCCAGGTGCCCGGCGCCTCGATCAGCGTGAGCGCAAGCAGGTCGGTGGCGACAGCGAGATAGGCCCCGGCGTCGTGCAGCCGGTCGGCGAAGGCGGTGTAGTCCACAATGGCGCCGTCCGTCGTCGGGTACTGGACGAGCGCGCCGATGGTGTTGTCGTCGGCCGCGAAGTTGGCCCAGTCGCCTACCTCGACCGTGATGCCCTGCGGCTCGGCGCGCATCTGCACGACCGCGATCGTCTGCGGATGGCAGCGCGCGTCCACGAAGAAGTGGCTCCGCTTGCCGCGCTGCGCGCCCGCGAAGAGCGTCATCGCCTCGGCGGCGGCCGTGCCCTCATCGAGCAGCGAGGCATTGGCGAGCGGAAGCCCCGTCAGGTCGCTCACCACCGTCTGGAAGTTGAGCAGCGCTTCCAGGCGTCCCTGCGCGATCTCGGCCTGGTAGGGCGTGTACTGCGTGTACCAGCCCGGATTCTCGAACACGTTGCGCAGGATCACCGGCGGCGTGACCGTCCCGTAGTAGCCCATCCCGAGGTAGGAGCGGGCCACCCGGTTCTGCTCCGCGAGGCCGCGCGCTCTTTCGAGCAACTCCTGTTCGGAAAGCGCGGCCGGGAGGTCGAGTGTGCCGTCCATCCGAATGGCCTCGGGGATGGCAGCCTCGGTCAGCGCGTCCAGCGAATCATAGCCAAGGGTGCCGAGCATGTCGGCGGTTTCGGTAGCGTCAGGGCCGAGATGGCGGTCGGCGAAGCGGTCAGGGTGGGGAAGCGACATGCGGGGAGACGAAAGATCAGGAGGCGCGCTCGGTGGCGCGGGATGGGGAAGGAATGGGGTTTTCGGCACGGCGGAGGGCGTCGAGGGCTTCGCGCGCAGCGGCCTGCTCGGCCTGTTTCTTCGAGCCTGCGGCACCGCGCCCGCGCGGCGTGCCCTCCACAAGCACCTCGATGGTGAAGCGGCGGTCGTGGCTCGGGCCTTCCTCCGCGACGACGGCGTAGTTCGGTTGCGGCCAGCCTCGGGCCTGCACGTACTCCAGCAGCAGGCTCTTGTAGTTCGAGCGCTGTTCGGAGAGGTCGTCAAGGTCCACGAGGTCGTCGACCAGGCGGATGACGAACCGGCGGGCCGCTGCGAAGCCGAGGTCGAGGTAGAGGGCGCCGATGATGGCTTCGAAGGCATCGGCGAGGATCGTGGTGTTGTCGCGGCCCTCGGAGGTTGCCATGTTGTCGCTCATGAGGACGAGCGTGCCCAGGTCGAGGGCGCGGGCGTAGTCGGCGAGGGCCTGGCCGTTGACCAGTTGGGCGCGCATGCGCGTCAGAAAGCCTTCGTCGCGGTTGGGAAAGGTGCGGTAGAGTTTCTCCGCCACGACGGCACCGAGGACGGCATCGCCCAGGAACTCCAGACGCTCGTTGGATTCCGTGCCCGTCGTGATGTGGCCACGGAAGACCGAGCGGTGCTTGAGTGCGTGCGCGTAGAGCCGGAGGTCACCAACGGACATCCCGACGAGTCGCTCGATATCCGTGCGGGCGACGCCCTCACGGGTCACCTCGCCGCGTCGGCGCAACGCGCCGAACCAGGAGCGGACGAGCCGCGAGCCTCGTTGCAGGGAACCGTTCACGCCGATCTGGGCCTAAAACATGGGGAGGGCTTCAACGCAGACCGCATGCGCCCGTTGCATCCATGTTCGTCCATGCCCACGGGGGCGATCTGCGGCTAATCTCCCACCCCGCACGGACGCGTGCAAGCCGGAGGGGCCGATCCCCGCCCTTTTCACTCGTCATTGAAAACGCAGCACCTCTCGCATCCTCCTCCTTCTTTTCTGTTCCGTCATGGCGACCCACACCACTGTCAACCCCGCGACCGGCGCCGCGCTCCAGACCTACGACCTGCTCGATGCCGACGGCATCAAGGTGGCTCTGCAGCGTGCCGCCGATGCGTTCGAAGAGCACCGAGCCACGTCGTTCGAGGACCGGGCAGCAAAACTGCGCCGGGTGGCGGACGCGCTGGAGCGCGACACGAAGCGGCATGCCGAACTCATGACGCGCGAGATGGGCAAACCGCTCACCCAGGCAATTGCTGAAGCCGAAAAGTGTGCCTGGGTTTGCCGCTACTACGCCGACCACGCCGCCGACTTCCTCGCCGATGAGCCGCGCGACAGCGAGGCCGAACGGAGTTTCGTTGCCTACCAACCGCTCGGGCCGGTGCTCGCCGTCATGCCGTGGAATTTCCCGTACTGGCAGGTTTTTCGGTTTGCTGCGCCCGCCGTCATGGCGGGCAACGTGGGGCTGCTCAAGCACGCCAAGAACGTCCTCGGCTGTGGGGAAGCGATGGCCGCGCTCTTCCGCGACGCGGGTTTCCCCGACGGCGTCTTTCAACACCTCATGGTGGAGACCGATGCGGTGGAGCGCCTCATCAAGGACGACCGCGTGGTGGCCGTCACGCTCACCGGCAGCGAAGGCGCAGGCAAAGCAGTGGCCGAGGCGGCAGGCGAAGCGCTCAAGCCGTCCGTTCTCGAACTCGGTGGCTCCGACGCCTTCATCGTTCTCGCCGACGCCGACCTTGACAAGGCCGTGGAGATCGGCGTCGAGGCCCGGATGCAAAACAACGGCGAGAGCTGCATCGCCGCCAAGCGGTTTATCCTCGAACGGCCCATCGCCGAGGCGTTCACCGAGCGGTTCGTGGCCGCGATGGAGGCGCAGACCGTGGGGGACCCGATGGACGAACGCACAGAGGTCGGTCCGCTCGCCCGCGCCGACCTCCGCGCCGACATCCACGATCAGGTGGAGCGTGCTGTCAAGGATGGTGCGGAGATCCTCTGCGGCGGCGCCATTCCAGGCGGCGACGGTTTCTTCTACCCCCCGACGGTGCTCGGGAACGTGCAGGAAGGGTCCGTGGCCTTCGAGGAGGAGATCTTCGGGCCGGTCGCTTCGCTCGTCGTCGCCGACGACAGGGACGACGCGGTGCGCCTCGCCAATGCCTCGCGGTTCGGGCTCGGCGGGGCCGTGTTCACCGAGGACCGTGCGAAAGGCGAGGCGGTTGCCCGGCGCCTGGAGTCCGGCGGAGCCTTCGTCAACGCGATGACCAAGAGCCATCCGAACCTGCCCTTTGGCGGCATCAAAGACTCGGGCTACGGCCGCGAGCTCTCCCACCACGGCATCCGCGCCTTCGTCAACGCCAAAACCATCTGGATCGACTGAACGAGCCGAGGCCGCAGCGTAACACGCCCGGGCGTCGACCCGTACCTTGGCCTCTCTCCCCTCAGCCGCTCTCTGGATCATGCCCTGGGCTCTCATCCCCATCGTGGCCATCATCGCTTGGGCCATCGTCGAATCCGCGAAGTACCGCGCCCGAAGCGGCGCCTCGCCCGAACTGGAGCGGCTCGTCGAAGCGCTCGGCTTCCAACTCGACGACGCCGAGGCCGAGCGGGCACGCCTGCAGCAGCGCATCGAGAACCTCGAAGCCATTGTGACGAGCGAGCACTACGAACTCGACCGGGCCGCGCAAGAGGCGCTCGAAGCGCCCGCACCGCGCCTCTCGCTGGAGGAAGGAACGGCAGCCGAGTCAGACGAGGCCGAGGTGGCCCGGCGGGCGAAACGGCTGCGTGAGCGATAGGGGCCGCGAGGACGCCGGTGGAGGGCGTCTGGACCCGAGGGAACGCCACGGTGACAATTCCGGCGGGGTGAAGTGGTTTGCCGCTAAAGCGCGACGCCCTTCGCGTCGAATCGCGACATCCTCGACACAGATTCCGAGGTCGGAAGGCGATTACTTGGGAGCGAACCCAACCACGCTTTCCTCCACCATCCTCCAACGTCATGAACCTCCTTCGCTTTTCTACCCTCAGCGCGCTGCTGCTCATTCTCGTGGTGAGCGGCTGTGACAACGCCTCCACCGATCCATTCGACGACGCGAACATCGATGCCAACGAAGACGCGGCCGTCGCCATCGCCAACGCAGTCGCTCTTGAAAGCGGCGGTGCGCTCGACGCGGCGGCCGACGCCGTAGAGGTCGCTGCCGCCGACGCGGCCAAGTCCGGCGCCGGATGTGAGTACGAGCGCTCGTACGACGAGGGCACGCAGACCTGGACGGGTTTCGTCTCGTGCGAGTTCGGGAGCCCCGAGCGGCTCTTCTACTCGCTCTTCAGCCGCACGCGTACCTACCAGTTCCTCGATGAGAGCGGAAGCCCGCAGCAGTATCCCGAGAACGCCCAGGCGCTCAACTTCGCCATCGTGGACGGCGAGGGCATCCGCCAGCGCCCAGGCTTCTCGCATGAACTGCTCGACCTCGGCGCCGACCTCGTCGTGGAGGGCCTCGGCGAGGAGCTGAAGACCGTCAACGGCACCTACGACCGCTCGGCCACGGACACGCTCTACACGCGCAACGTTGAGCGCACGCTGACCTACGACCTCGCCCTCACGTTCATCGATGTGCAAGGGGCGGGCCGTGTCCGCGACGGCAACCGTCCGGTGAGTGGCACCATCGAGGGCGTCTACGAAGCGCTGCACACGTTCTCGGCTCCGGATGGAACCCGCGAGCAGACCGTCACCCGTGAATTCACTATCACCTTCGGCGGGGGCGACGACCGCGACATCACCATCGACATCGGAGGCGACACGTTCCTCGCTGACCTGATGACAGGCGAGGTCGAAGGACTCGACTAAGCCCAATCGTCCCCCCGCGTCCGCTTGCGGACGACGCAGGTGCGCCGAGCTCTTCGGCGCGCCTGCCGTGGTTTCGGGCGCGGCGGTACCTTCGGCGCGTCGCTTCTCCGCTCGCTCTCTCATCCGATGAAACTCACCTTCTGGGGTGCTGCGCGCACCGTCACCGGCTCGCAGCACCTCGTCGAATTCGACCACGAAGCGGCGGCAGGCCGCAAGATCCTCCTCGATTGCGGGCTCTATCAGGGGCGCCGCGAGGAAGCGAAGACGCTCAATACGCAGTTCGCCACCGATCCGGCCATGCTTGATGCGGTTGTCCTCTCGCACGCGCACATCGACCATTCGGGGCTGCTGCCGCGCCTCTACCGGCAGGGCTTCCGCGGATCCATCTACTGCACACACGCCACCTACGACCTGTGCGCGCTCATGCTCCGCGACAGCGCGTACATCCAGGAGAAGGACGCCGAGTTCTTCAACCGCAAGATCCGCAAGAAGAACCAGACCAAGGTCGAGCCGCTCTACGACATGGACGACGCCGAGCGCGTGTTGGACCACTTCGTCGCCGTGCCCTACGACTATGCCTTCCACCCGGTCGAGGGCGTAGAGGCGCGCTTCCGGGACGCCGGCCACATCCTCGGCTCGGCCACCGTCACACTGACGGTGACCGAGAACGGCAACGAGAAGCGCCTCGGCTTTACGGGCGACCTCGGCAACCCCGGCCGCCCCATCCTCCGCGACCCCGCCACGATGCTTGATGTGGACTGGCTCATCTGCGAATCCACCTACGGCGGCAAGACGCACGAGCCCGCCGGGCAGGCGAAGGACCGACTGGCCGAGGTCATCGGCGAAACCGCCAAGCGCGGCGGCAAGGTCATCATCCCGGCCTTCGCCGTGGGGCGGACCCAGGAACTCGTCTACGCGCTCGATCAGCTCTGGAACGAGAACCGGATTCCGCGCATCCCGGTGTTCGTGGACAGCCCCCTCGCCGTCAACGTAACGGGCGTGTTCCAGGCGCACCCCGAGTGCTACGACCGCGACCTGCTCAACTACATGCTCACCGACGACAACCCGTTCGGCTTCGAGCGGCTGGAGTACGTGCGCGATGTGAGCCGCTCGAAGGAACTCAACGGCATGCGCGTGCCGATGGTCATCATCTCGGCGAGCGGCATGGCCGAGGCCGGGCGCATCCTGCACCACCTGCGCAACAACATCGAGAACCCGAAGAACACCGTGATGGTGGTGGGCTACATGGCCGAGCACACGCTGGGGCGGCGTCTCGTGGAGAAGCGATCCGAGGTCAAGATCTTCGGGCAGCCGCATCCGCTCCGCGCCGAAGTGGCCATCATGAACTACTTCTCGGCCCACGCCGATGAGCCGGGTTTGTTGGACTTCATTGAGCAGCATGACCGCGAGCGCCTCAAAACGCTCTTCCTCGTCCACGGCGACCCCGAGCGGCAGGAGGCATTGACGGGTGCCCTAAACGAAACAGGCTACGACGATGTGCGGATGCCCGCCCGCGGAGAGACGGTGACGCTGTAGCCTGGCCGGTTCGGCTTTATATCCGGAAGGGGCTGTACGATATGTGGACGTTTCGCAAGGAGAATCGGCGCTTGCACGGCCATAGAGGGCGCTCTACTTTTTGAGGTGGCCGTCTTTGCGCAATGGCTATGGCGGTCAGTTCGTGGTGGTCTCACCAGCGCACGACATCGTCGCGGTCTTCAACGGCTGGAACATCCACGGCGATGATGGTCTGTCTGGCAGGTCGTGCAAGACCGGATTCTCCCGCACCTCACCCTCGCGCGCTGAGCGGCCTGCTGTAGGGTTGACTTCTCGCCATGGACATCAGCCGACTCACCCCAGCACACGCCGCAGAATACCGGGCGGTCATGCTTCAAGCCTACGCCCACGAGCCCGAGGCGTTCACGGCCACGGTGTCCGAGCGAGCGCCGCTGCCCCTGGACTGGTGGAGGGCTCGCGTCTCAGATCGTCCTGATCCAAGCGAATTGGTGTTCGGCGCGTTCGAGGACACTCGGCTCGTCGGCGTGGCGGGCCTCCGGTTTGAGCATCGTCCGCGGACCCAGCACAAGGCTACCCTGTTCGGCATGGCTGTGCTGCCCCAGTTCAGAGGCCAAGGGATCGGACGTGCCCTCGTCAAGGCGGTGCTTGAGGACGCGCAAGCAACACCCGGGACACGCATCGTTCAGCTCACCGTCACGGAGTCGAACGCCCCGGCGCGTCGGCTCTATGAGTCGTGCGGCTTCGTTGCTTTTGGTACCGAGCCGTTTGCCCTCAAGATTGGCGAGCGGTTCGTCTCCAAAGTGCACATGTGGTGCGCGGTTGACTCCGCCGTAGCCTAACCTCCCCCTGTCGGTTGTCGCTTGGATCGGTGTGGTTCAAGCCGTGCGTTCTCGTCCACCCGGAGCGCAGGCGGCTGTCCTCGCGCGGGGCAGCGACCATGCGCTAGCTGCTGCCATTCGATCCGGCGTCCCTACTTTACGCCCGCCTCCCACCCGACGCTCCGTTCCGTGGCCGACGCCCCGACCCCGACGCCGCTCGACGACACCGACTCGCTCATGCCGGTCGGCGATGTGGGTGGGCCCAC
>JABDIZ010000222.1 GCA_013003465.1 Rhodothermaceae bacterium | reverse complement strand
GTCCCAGCCTGCGCCCCGTCCAGTGCCATCCGCGCCCAGCCGCCGCCCCGGCCCCATGCTTCGGCAGCGTCGGCGACGGATCACGGGAATCCCGCCGGTGGCCGTCCCGAGCTTCTTCACGCTGATGAACCTGCTCAGCGGGTTCTTCTCGCTGATTCAGACAGCCGCGGGCAACCTCGAAGCCGCGGCGTGGCTCGTGGTGCTGGCGGCGTTTTTCGATCTGCTCGATGGCTTGATGGCTCGCCTCGCCAACGTCTCCAGCGACTTCGGCGTCGAGCTGGACTCGCTCAGCGACATCGTCTCGTTCGGCGTGGCGCCGTCGTTCTTGCTCTACGAGTTCGGGCTGCGCCAACTCGGGCCGCTCTGGGGGGCACTGCTGGCGAGCCTGCCCGCGCTGTTCGGGGCCGTCCGCTTGGCGCGCTTCAACACACTGGCCAGCCCGGAGGAGAAGCAGGCGTATTTCATCGGGCTGCCGATTCCTGCGCAGGCCGGGACGGTGGTCGTCTTCATCCTCACCTTCGCCGACTCGGACTGGTTCAACATTCTGGAGCGTCGCCAACTCTCGGTGCTGATTACGCTCGTCGTATCGCTGTCGGCACTGATGGTGTCGCCGGTGCGCTTCCCGGCGTTGCCCCAGCCGAACCGGGCCAACCTACGCCGGTATCCGCGCCGCTACCTGGCCTTTTGCATCGGCTTGCTGCTCGCGCTCTTCCTCCAGGAGATCGGTCTGCTGATCGCGGCGGTGGTGTATCTTGGGCTCGGCATCGGCGGCGCCGTCCGGTGGGCCATCCAGGCCGCTCGTGAGGACGAGCCACCCGACGGAACGCCCCCCGATGCCATACCGCCGCCCTCGCCCGACCTGCTGTAGCCCTCCTGCCGCCCTCGCTTGCCTCGATGTACACTGCTGTCGTCACCGTCACCCTGCGCCCGTCCATCCTTGACCCGCAGGGTAAAGCCATGCAACACGCGCTCCACGACCTCGGCCATGGCGCCGTTCAGCAGGTGCGCGCGGGCAAGCACATCGAGATGCAGATCGACGCGGCGAGCGCGGAGGAAGCCGAGCGCATCGCCCGGCAGGCCTGCGAACAGCTTCTCGCCAATCCGGTCATGGAGGACTTTGCCGTGACGGTGGAGCAGGCCGAGGGCACTCCGGCGGCCTGAGGAGGCGCCGCATCGTGACCTCGATCCTCCCGATCCCGTGGGCCGCCGACCCGGCCGTCGCTGAGCCCGACGTCGTCACCGAGACGACAGACGAGACCCGTCTGGACACGCCGTGGCGCGTGATCGTCTACAACGATGAGATCCACACCTTTGATGAGGTCATCGTCCAATTGATCAAGGCCACAGGCTGCACGACGGCGCAGGCCGAGCAGCACGCCTGGACGATCCACACGCAGGGCAAGGACTGCGTCTTCCAGGGCGAGTTCACGGAGTGCTTCCGCGTGCAGGGCATTCTCCGCGAGATTCAACTCGTGACGGAGATTGAGGGGTAGGCAGTCGGCCCTTGGCCTTGGGCGTTTGGCACATGCATCCCGCTTGAAGCCCAACCAGCTTGCCCGGTGCCCAACCTACCGCATCAGCAGGTAGTTCAGCTTGATCAGGAAGACGTTCTCTGGGAAAACATCGAACGTGTTGCGGAGCTGCCGACCGGTGCTCACGTCGAAGGGCGAGGGTGGCATGTCGCTGCCGTTGAGCAGCACTACGTCGTTCTCCCCGAAGTTGCGTGACTGCGTCCAGACGACGAAGAGCGTCGAGCCGGGGCGCCACTCCCACCTCAGCACCGTATTGGCCTGGAGTGACTGGAAGGAGAAGTCGCGGCGCTTGGGGTAGTCGAGGTCCCGTAGCTCGTCCGGGTTGGCGAGCAACTGGAAGTCATCGTATCGTCCACGCGCGGCGAAGAGCTGGCCGTAGAGCTGGAGCGAGAGCTTGGGGTGGAAGATGACGTTGGCGCGGGTCGTGATGCTGGCCGTGCGCGTATCGCGGCGCCCGAACACCGGGACGTAGTAGCCCGTCGCGTCGGTGATACTCAGCGGGTCGTCGTAGGGCGTGAGGCCGTCGAGGAGTGCATCGGCCCCTACATCGTCGAGGTCGAGCCGGAAGAGATCCTCCTCGGTGAACGCGTCCGGGGTGTCGGTATTGGTGCCGATGAAGAGGCCGTCGGCGGTGCGGACGAGGCCCTCGTTGGCCGCCCACGCGGTCCAGTTGTCGTTCATGCCGAACTGGGCGGACGTGGAGAGCTCGATCCGGTCGCTGGCGTTCCAGTTGGCACCGAGCCAGCCGCTGCGCGAGCGCCCGCCATCTTCGCCGAACCAGAGGTTGAAGCCGGTGAAGCCCGTGATGCGCTTGCGCCCGTCGGTGTTAATATTGACGTTGAAGCCGCCATTGCGCACGTTGCGGAAGTCGCCGTTCCCGCGCGTCTCGCGCACGTCGAAGCCGCCGAGGCCGTCGAGGCCGACGAAGAGGTTGGCCCACCAGAAGTTGCGGAGCTGGCCGCCGGTGAACAGGTTGAGGCTACCGCCGCGGTAGCGCCCGTCCTCGTAGCGCCAGTTTTGATCGGCGAAGCCGCCCGTCTCGAAGCGGCGGAAGGGGCCGACCGGGTCGCCCTGGTTCCAGAGGTAGTTCGCGCCGAGGCGGCCCTGGATCAGGTTGGTCTGGCGAAAGCGGCCCACATCATTGATCTCGAAGCCGGGCGAGTAGACGCGGAAGCCGCTACCCGGCGTGAAGAAGCCCTTGACCTTATCGAAGCCGACATAGAGCGCGTAGCCCTCTTGCGTCGGATCGTCGGCGTCGCTGTCGGTGAGGGTCCGCATCGAACCGGCCAGGGAGCCTTCCAGCTTCCAGCCGTCGCCATTGCCGACACGCATGTCCCAGTCGGCGCCGCCGGTGAGGCTGCGTACGCCCGTGACGCCATCCTCCCGTTCGAGCGTGGTCGGGCGGTAGTCGAACGCGGTGATCACCCCGCCGACGTAGTTCTGATTGCCAAACTCCTGCTTGACGCGGGCCGCGCCATACCAGCGGTTGGGGTCGAAGTCGTCGCCTGTGGCAGCGCCGAGGACGCCGAACGAGAGGCCGCTCGGGAGCCGCCCGGTGATTTTGCTCGCGCCGACGATGGGGGCAGCGCCGCCTACGCGGCGGGTGTAGAGCAGCGCGCCGTCGCCGCTGCCGTAGGTGAAGTCGAAGATCTGCGTGCCTTCGAGGAAGAACGGGCGCCGTTCCTCGAAGAAGGTCTCGAAGGTGGAGAGGTTGAGCTGCGCCGGATCGGCCTCGACCTGCCCGAAGTCCGGGTTGACCGTCGCGTCGAGCGTGACGCTGGAGGTGAGGCCGAGCTTGAAGTCGGCGCCCACATCGCCGCCGAAGTCCGCATCGGTGGTGCCAGGGATGTCACTGTGCTCGTAGGTGTTGGCGCTGGCGAGCGAGTAAGGCGTCGCCTGCATGGTGCGGCGCGGGCTGATGCCTTCGAGGCCTTCGAGGCGGCCGAAGTACTGCACGATGCCCGCGTTGGCTTGCTCGCGCGTGAACGGTGCCCAGAACGCTTCCTCGCCGTTGCGGCGGATCTGCCGCTGGAACTCTAGGCCCCACGAGGTTTCGCCGGGCGAGAAGCGAAGCTGCGAGTACGGGATCGCCATTTCGGCCACCCAGCCCTCGGGCGTGATACGGACCGCCGAGTCCCACACGGCGTCCCACGAGTCGTCGTCGTCATTGCCCGAGAAAAGGGCGTCGAACTGCACGCCGGCCGCCGTGACGCCGAAGAGGTAGGCCGTCTTGCGGTCGTTGTAGCTGTCGAAGCCGACGAGGAACTGGTCGGCGCCGCCGGACTCGTCGCGGCGGGAGAGGATGCGCCGAATGGCCTCCGGATCGTCGTACATCATCGCCCCGACGTAGATCGCGCTGGCGCCGTATACAATGCGCACTTCAGTACGCTGCGAGGCCGGTTCTCCCTCGTTGGGGTCGAACTGAATGAAATCCGTCGCGGGCTCCACCTGATCCCAATCGGCCTCGTCGAGCACGCCATCCACGCGGATCCCCGTCGTGGTGGGCGCCGCCACGAGGACCCGCAGCGTCTCGCTCGCGCTGCTGCTGGATGCCGCGGGGGCATCGGCGGTCGTGGCAGTCAGTTGGGTAGAGGTGGACTGGGCGGCGGCGGGTAGCGCACCTGCGAGCAGAAGCAGGGCGACCAGGATATAGCGACCGTGCATACCTTTCGACGGACAAGGGTGTGAGAGGCGTAGACAAAGACCGGACGAGGAGCATCCGGCGATTGTTACATCGCTGCTAAATTTTTAACAAGAACGGAAATTGCAGCGCCTGCTGCAAGTCCTCCCGCCATGCCCGATTCCTATCGGACGCTCGCTCAAGCGGCACTGGCCGAGCCGCCGAAGACAAAAGGCTCCCGCTTTACCGGCGAGGCGTTTCCGGTGGCCGATGAGGCCGAGGCGATGGCGCGCCTGGCGGCCGTGCGAAAACGGGAGCATGCCGCGACGCACCATTGCTGGGCCTATCGCTTGGGACCAGACGAACAGGGCGTGCGCTACTCGGATGACGGGGAGCCGAACAGTTCGGCCGGGCTTCCGATTCTACGAGAAATCGAGGGTCGTGACCTGGCGCACGTGCTCGTCGTGGTGACGCGCTACTACGGGGGAACGAAGCTGGGAACGGGGGGACTGGCCCGAGCCTACGGCGAAGCGGCAGCCCTCGTCCTCGAAAAAGCGCCCAAGACGGAGGTGGTCCTGCGCGTGCCGGTGCGGCTCCAGTTCGCCTTTGCCGACACCTCGCCCGCCATGCACACGCTGGGTCGGTTCGACGCCGAGATCGCGGAGACGAACTACACGGCCGATGGCACCGAAATCACCGTACAGGTCCGCCGCTCGCAGGCCGACGCGCTGATGGCGGCGTTCGTGGAGGCGCTCGGTGGGCGTGGCATGGCGGAACACGCATCGGACTAACCGGCGCCGTCTATCTTGGCCGCCCCTCCAAGCCTGTATCTACATGGACACCTTTCTCAGCGGCATCGCCGAGCGCCTCCGTACCATCTTCGATCCCGAGATCCTGGGGGCGTCATCGGCCGAGCTTTTCGCCAACTTGATCGTCGGGCTCGCTACGTTCGCGGCCTTCTACCTGCTCTGGCGGCTGCTCGATCTGATCGCCCGCCCGCTCCTGCGCAAACGTCTCGATGCCACGACGCGCGTCTTCGTCGAGCGGATGATCAAAATTGTCGTGCTCACGTTCGGGCTCGTGCAGGCCCTCGCGTCAGTCGGGATCGAAACGGGGGCGGTCATTGCCTCGCTCGGCATCGCGGGGCTCACCATCGGTTTCGCGGCGCAAGACGCGCTGTCGAACCTGATCTCGGGTATCCTCATCTTCTGGGATCGCCCCTTCGTCATCGGTGATCTGGTGGAAGTGGGTGAGCACTACGGGCGGGTCGAGAAGATCACGCTGCGCTCCACGCGCGTCGTCACGCCGGACGGGCGAATGCTGGCCGTGCCCAACGCCGAGATTATCAACAGCACGGTCGCCTCGTACACCAACTTTCCGCACCTCCGCCTCGACATTCCCGTGACGATCAACGTGAGCGAGAACATCGGACACGTCCGGTCGGTGTTGCTCGGGCTGGTGCAGAGCGACGAGTATCTGGACGAGCCGCCGCCCGCCGTCGTCGTAACGGCGCTCAACGACTACAACGTGGAGCTGGAGCTCCGCGTCTGGATCGCGGACGAGCGGCAGCACATCCCCATGCGGCTCGCCTTGCGCGAGGCCATGTTCGACGCGCTCAACGCGGCGGGCGTAGACATGCCCTTCGAGACGCTGCGGCTGGAGCCGATGGAGGTGCTCACGCGCAGTGCTGCGCCCTGATCGGGGAACGTCCGTTGACGCGCGTGGCCTCGCACGTCTATCCTGTCTGCTCCTCTCGCCCACCTCCCGCTCCTCATGGCCGACGCTGTGCCTCCTCCGTCCCCTGCCTCGGCGCCCGATCGGTCGCGGCTCGTGCAGATCCTTGCCACCCTCGGCGTCATGCTCGCCGTCGGGGTGATCCTGTTCTTCGTCGGGGTGATGCAGGGCAAGAAGCCCGTTCCGAGACTGCGCGACCAGGTCGCGTTGGCTCAGGCCCGGCTAGCCTCCTCCCAGGACGAGGCGCGCCTGCACAAGGCGCTCGCCCTCACCTACCGTTCGGCGCTCGACCTCGACGAACGCAACTTCGGCACGGCCAACGACCACCTCCAACTCGCCGCCCGCGCCCTTGACGGCCTCAGCGAGACCGACGGCACCGGCGTAGACGAGCTACGCCGCCTCATGGCCGAAACGAACATCAATGTGGCCGAGGACCTGGAAGGGCAGCGCGCCCGCGTGGTCAGCTACGCGCAGGAGCTCAGCGACCTGATTGCGCAGGCCGAGGCCGAGCCTGAAGCCCAGCCCGTCGAGTAGGATGGAACGGCGACACTTTCTGAAACAGGCTGCGCTCGGCACAGCGGGTTCTACCGCGCTCCTCGGCTGCGGCTCGGATCCCTCGGGCGAGGTGAACGGCGCACCCGCCGTACAGACCGGACGACGCCTCCGCTGGCGGCTCGTGTCCAGCTTCCCGCGCTCGGCCGAGATCATCTTCCGAGGGGCCGAGGTGCTGGCCGAGCGGGTGAGCGCCCTCACGGGCGGGCAGTTCGAGATCATCGTCTCGCCCGCAGGCGAGATCGTGCCGCCCTTCCAGGTGCTCGACGCCGTGCAGAACCGCTCGGTGCAGATGGGGCACACGGCGAGTTACTACTTCACGGGCAAGAACCCCGCGCTCGCCTTCGACACGGGCGTGCCCTTCGGCATGACCGTCCGCCAGCAGAACGCCTGGATGCTCGACGGCGACGGCACCGAGTTAACGCGCAGCCTCTTCGCCGACTTCGGCGTGGTCAACCTCCTCGGTGGCAACACGGGCACGCAGATGGGCGGCTGGTTCCGTCGCCCCGTCGGTTCGCTGGCCGACATGCGGGGGCTCAAGATGCGCATCCCCGGCCTCGGTGCGCAGGTGATGGACCGCATGGGCGTCAACGCGCTCTCGCTGCCCGGCGGCGAGATCTACCAGGCGCTCGAACGCGGCGCCATCGACGCGACCGAGTGGATCGGGCCGTACGACGACGAGAAGCTCGGCTTCCAGCGGGTTGTGCAGCACTACTACTACCCCGGTTGGTGGGAGCCGGGCGCGGTGCTCTCTTTTTACGTCAACCAGGCCGAGTGGGACGGCCTGCCGGAGGTGTACCGACAGATTCTGGAGGTGGCGGCGCTGGAAGTCAACCAGCGCATGATGGCCGAGTATGACGCCAAAAACCCTCCCGCCCTCCAGCGCCTCATCAACGGCGGCGTGCAACTCCACCCGTTCCCCGACGATGTGATGCAGGCCGCCCGCGTGGCGGCGCGTGCGCTCTCGGAAGAGGCGGCGGCTGCCGATGCGGGCTACCGAGCGCTCTACGACAGCTACCGGCAGTTCCAGCAGGCCAGCGACCGCTGGTTCGCCACCGCCGAACAGGCCTACAGCGACTTCGCTTTCGCCCACACTGCAGAAGCGAGCGCTTCGTGAGGATCACAGGCGGCAGGATGGCGTAGCGTGAGGCAGACCTTCGCCTTCGCCTTCATGCGCCCGCTTGCCCTCGCCATCCTCACGCTTCTTGCCGCCTGCAACGCTCCGGCCCCCGTCGAGGACGCGGCTGGCCCGCCCATTCAGTCCGTGGCGACCGGGGGCGTCTCGCCTGCGGTCTCGCCCGACGAGTTCGGCGACTACTGGTACCAGGGCCTCGCCGAGATCACCGCCTATGATCTCGAACAGGCGCGCTACGGCGAACTGCGCGACGGCTCGGCCGTCCTGATCTTCGTGACGGAGCCCTTCTCGCGGTCGCAGCAGGTCAAGCTCGATCAGGCGGGCGGCGCCGACGAGGTGACGGTGATGAAGCTCAACCACACGCGCGAGTTCGTGACGGGCATCTATCCCTACTCGATGATGACCTCCGTCTTCACGCCGGTCAGCGAGGGGCCGCTGCCGCTCAAGATCACGGCGACCTCGCAGGAGTGGTGCGGCCACACCTTCACGCAGCTCAACCGCACCGCCGACGGCTACCGCGCCCGCCTCTTCTCCTACTTCGAAAGCGAGGGCGACCAGGACGTGTCGCTCGGCGAGGCCATGCCCGAGGACGGCCTCTGGGCGCTCATCCGCCTCAACCCCGATGCGCTGCCCACCGGCGCGGTGCAGCTCATGCCCGGCACTATCTATCAGCGCCTCAGCCACCGTCCCATGGAGTCCTATGCGGCGACCGCGATGCTCTCCGCGCCCGACGCCGACGGCTTCCGCACCTACACCGTCACCTATCCCGACCTCGACCGCTCGCTCGCCATCCGTTTCCAGGCCATCTTCCCTCACCAGATCGAAGGCTGGGAGGAGACGCGCCCGGATGGTTTCGGCGACAACGCCTCGCGCCTCACTACACGGGCTACGCGCACCGAGCGCGAGATGCTCGCCTACTGGCAACTCAACGGCTCCGAGGACGTGTCGTATCGCGCTGAGCTTGGGCTTTGAGACTATGGGCTGGAGGCTTGATGCGTAGCATCCTGTTCTAAAGCTTCTAGCTGTTGCGCCCCCACCTCCATTCCTGTCATCCTGAGCGGAGGCCGTCAGGCCGGAGTCGAATGAATCCGCAGGATCGGCGAAGCCCATCTAGTCCCGATCCGCCGGAGGCTATGCGAGGCCACCAGCAGCGCCCACGCAGATCCTCCGACTGCGTGCGCTACCGCGCACTTTGCCCAGGATGACAGCATGGTGAGTGAGCCCGAGGCTTCACGCCTCAAGTCTCCGGTCCATAGCCCTACAGCAGCCCCGTCACCATTTCGGGGAAGAGGATCAGCAGCAGCAGCCCGATGAGTTGGATCACGATGAACGGCACGACGCCCCGGTAAATGTCCGTCGTCTTCACCTCGGGCGGGGCCACGCCGCGCAGGTAGAACAGCGCGAAGCCGAACGGCGGCGTCAGGAACGAGGTCTGCAGGTTCATCCCGATCATCACGCCGAACCACACGAGGTCGACGCCGAGCGCGAGCGCCGCCGGGGCGAGCAGCGGAATGATGATGAACGCGATCTCGAAGAAGTCGATGAAGAAGCCCAGGACGAAGATGGCGAGGTTCGCCAGGATCAAGAAGCCGATCAGGCCGCCGGGCAAGGTCGTCAGCAGCCCCTCGATCCATACGTCGCCGAAGAGGCCGCGGAAGACAAGCGCAAAGGCCGTCGAGCCGATCAGTAGGAAGACGACCATCGAGGTCAGCTTGGCCGTGTTCTCCATCGTCTCGGTGAGCGCCTTCCGCGTGAGGCGCCGGTTGACGGCCGCCAGCGCCATCGCGCCGACGGCCCCGAGTGCCCCGGCCTCGGTCGGCGTGGCGATGCCTGCGAAGATGCTGCCGAGCACGACGACGATCAGCAGCAGCGGCGGCAGCATCACCTGGAGCACGCGTACCACCAGATCGCGGCCGCCCGTGCTGCGTGCCTCGGCGGGGAGGGCCGGGGCCTGCGCCGGTTTCCGCCATGCGATGACCCCGACGTACGCCGCGTAGAGCCCGGCAAGGAGGAGTCCGGGGAGGAGTGAGCCCACGAACAGGTCGCCCACGCTCACGCCGAGTTGGTCGGCGAGCACGATCAGGACGACCGACGGCGGGATGATCTGCCCGAGTGTGCCCGCTGCCGTGATGACGCCCGCCGAGAGTTCCTTTGAATAGCCGTAGCGGAGCATCACCGGCAGCGAGATCATGCCCATCGCCACGACGCTCGCGCCCACCACGCCCGTCGCTGCCGCCAGGAGCGCGCCGACGAACACGACGGCGAAGGCGAGCCCGCCCCGCACCGGTCCGAAGAGGGCGCCGATGGTCGTCAACAAATCCTCGGCGAGGCGGCTCTTTTCGAGCATCGTCCCCATGAAGATGAAGAAGGGGACGGCCAGCAGGATCGAGTTGCCCATCACGCCGAACGTGCGATCAGCCATGGCCAGCAGGTAGGGCCAGTCGAAGAAGCCCGCCTCGATGCCGACGACCGCGAAGACGAGCGCTGTGCCGCCGAGCGCGAACGCGACGGGATAGCCCGAGAAGATCAGGGCCAGCGCGGCGACGAACATCAGGGGGCCGAGCCAGTCGCCGTCCATCAGACGCCCTCCGCGTGGTGCGGGCCGCTGGCCGGTGTGGCAGCCTCGCCGCGCAGCGTGGCGGTTGCTTTGATCGCCTGCGACAGACCCTGGAGTCCGAGCAGCACGAAGGCCACCGGGACGAGCGCCTTGATTGGGTAGCGTGGCAGGCCACCGGGATCAGGCGAGCCCTCGCGCACGGCCCACGACTCGGCCACGGCGGGGAGCGTCGCCCACAGCATCAGCGCGCAGAAGGGGAGAAGGAAGAGCAGCGTCCCCGCGAGGTCGATCAGCGCCTGCCGCTTGGGCGAGAGCCGCCCGTAGAGGACATCCACGCGCACGTGCGCGTCGTCGCGGAGCGTCCACGCCGCGCCGAGCAGGAAGACGGCGCTGAAGAGGTACCACTGCGCCTCGCCGAACGCGTTGAGCGCCAGCGCCAGGCCAAGCGGCCGTCCGAGGTAGCGCAAGAGGGCCCCCAGCGCGCCGACCACGATCATCGCCAGCAGCAGCCACCCCGTCGCCCTCCCGATCCGGCCGGTGAGCCGGTCGATGGCGTGGGAAAGGCGGAGCAGCAGGCGCATCACGGAGAGGCAGGGAGTGTCTGCGAAGCTAGCCCGCGCGCGGGATTCGGTTCAACGCGCGGGGAGCCAGCCCCGCCGCTTCCATTCAGGCGGGTCATAGCACCGGCCGCGAGTCGGGTACGGTCTAAGCCGAGCCCATCGTATCCTCATCAGTCGTTCTTCCAACCCTCTACTCATGCACCTCTTCGGCGAGTTCTGGGGCGCCTATGCCATCTGCTACGCCATCGGATACATGCTCTGGGTGCGTCCCCGGGTGCAGGACAAACCGTACGCCTTCAAAGCCAACCTGGCGTTCTACGCATCGCTGGTGCTGCTGTCCACGCTGAAGTTCGTGTTCGCCCTCATCCTCGGTGAGACTGCAGGATTGTAAGGCAGACGAGTCGTAAGTTCAGATAGACGCATATTGATTTCTACAGGTGCGATCAGTGGTTATGTGGCTCGCCAACTCTTAGCCCCGTCTGGTTTCATGGCCCACCTTATTGTAGAACCCGGAGATGGGACCGACTATGACTGGTCTAACGACCACGTCTACGTGAAGACGCCCGCTTCCGCGACGGCCGGTCAAGTCACTGTTGTAGAAGACACGCTCAAGCCAGGGTTCCACCTCGGGCGGCACTTCCACAAACGGATGACCGAGGTGTTCTACGTATTGGAGGGAGAGGTCCACTTCACCTTCGACAACGAGACGGTAGTGGCCCGACCCGGGGTGACCGTCACGGTGCCGCCAGGTGTGATGCACGAAGCGTCGTGTCCCGACGGCGGCAAGATGCTGACGGTGTTCAGCCCCGGCGGGTTCGATCAGTACATGGCGGAGTTGGCGTCGCTCCCCGAGACGGCGTTCGAGGACGGCGCGCGCATGCAGGCACTCGCAGAGAAGTACGATACGTGGATGGCAGAAGGACCGGACGCCACATAACTCGCGGCTACACGCTGACGAAACGCACTATCGCCCTGCCTCGTCCGGTAGCCGTCGTTGACCTTGCCTTATCCCACCGGCTCGGTGCGTTTCGCGGGTGAGCCGTAATCTGTTCTGCGGCCTACCCAAGACGAATCCTGTTGTGGCAGTAAGAAATGGCTCTCGAACATGACTCGTTACAGGGACGGGGGGCACACCACGTCGAAGTCGGCCGGGTCGTGGCGCTATGGCGCTACCCCGTCAAGTCGATGGGGGCCGAGTCGCTGGAGGAGGTAGACATCTCTTGGCACGGCTTGGCCGGCGACCGTCGCTGGGCCTTCATCCGGGGCGGCGTGGAAC
>JABDIZ010000200.1 GCA_013003465.1 Rhodothermaceae bacterium | reverse complement strand
GCCCTCGGCCTCGCCCGTCACCACGCCGTCGAGTTCGTCCTCGGTGAAGTTGCGGGTCGCCTTGACCGCGAAGCCCGTCGCCGCGTCCTCGTCCTCCAGGAAGACGAACCCCCGCTCGGCGTCGAGTGACTGCATGGCGATCTCCAGCACGGTCTCCAGCAAGCGCGCCGGCTCGCGGACGGAGTTGATGGTCGCGGCGATCTCGGAGAGCGCGTCGAGAGAGGTCTGCGCCTCGTCAGGAAAAGCCGCAGCGGGCGCAAGGGTATCGTCGGACATGAAGGAGCGGCGGGTTGGATCCGTGGGCGCTCTTGCGAATGGCGTGCCCGAACGAACCGATGGCTTCTACGACGTTCCGCCAACGCGGAAGCCGAGGGGCCGCGAGCGGCTCAGGTTGCCAAAGGCGTCGACCGCGCTGACGGTCCAGTCGTAGTCGCCCGGCGGCAGCGCCTCGGGGAGGGTAAATGTTGTTGCGGTAGAGGGCAGGCCCAGATACGACTGAAAGGGTGTCTCCTGACCCGGCACGGGCACGAACGTGAGATCCAGCCGATAGGTGAAGCCGAAGGGCACGGTGACGGCGCGCCACGTGAACGTCGGCTGGGGCGCAACGACCGGACGACCGCCCGGGCCGGGCGCAGGCTCCAGGCCATTGGGGAAGTTCGTGATGATGCGCACGATTTGCACAGCACTGGTCAAACCCTGCGCACCCGGACGATCTGTGGCTGCTATGCGGAACGGCTCGCCGAGCAGGTCTTGCGCAGCCACCGGCAATTCGCTCTCCGAAAAAACGCGGCGGTACGCACCTGGCTCACCCGCCACCGCCCGGAGCGTATCGGCGAAGCCGAGGGAAGGGAGCGTCAGGTGTACGCCTTCGATATCGCCCACCCCATCCGGGTCGCCCACCGTGACCTCGACCACTAGTTGAAAGAGTGGATCCTGCGGAAACCAACGGTCGATGTGCTCGGTGTGGAACGCACGCACGGTGACGACCGGGATGCCATTGAGGCGGAGGTCCACCTCCGTCCGTTGGCCCAGCGCGATGGTCACGGTATCCATGGCTGTAGCAAAGCCATCGGCTTCGGCCGCGACCGCGTAGGTCCCGGCCGGCACGTCGGTCAGCGAAAAGCTGCCCGATCCATCCACTGGCGCCCGGAGTTCCGCTTCCCCATCCAGTCCCTCATTGAGCGGCATCAGCTGGACCTGCGCGCCGGGCAAGCCATCGAAGGGGGCATAGAATGTCGTGACGGTCCCGAACACCGCGCCTACGTTCTGGAAGTTGTCCGAGAGCGGATCGAGCGGGTTGCCGCGCTCGGCCTCGCCGAGGCAGCCAGCGAGCAGTAGGCTGAGAAGGATGTAGCCGAAACGGACGGGCACAGGAGCAGGCGGTGGCAGAAGAACCGGAGCCTTACAAACGCCGCGCCGCACAGGTAGGCTCCCTAGGCCACAGAGCCCTTGCTCAGGGACTGGCATCGGGTTTGCAGAGCGCGGGCGCCCCCGCTTACCCTACGAGGCCCCTGTGCCGCTCGCTCCGCCACGCCCGCCGATGCCCTCGCCTCCCTCGAGCCGCGATGCGCCGCCTCCGGCATCGCCGCGCGTCGTCCCGGCCACGCCGCCCCCGGCCTCGTTCCGGCGCAAGCCGACCGCCTGGGCGCGCGTCTACCATCTCGCCCTCGGCCTGACGTGGATCGCCGTGGCGGGCTTCTTCCTCGCTTGGGGCCTCGACTACTACCTGCTGCCGCTCATCGAGCGCCCCTACGCGCCCGACCACGACCTCTTCAAACCGACCGGCCTCGTCGGCAACCGCCTGGCGATTGTAGGCACGGCGATGATCGCCTTCGGCGTGGCGAGCTACATGACCCGCAAGCGCTGGGCGCGGCTCGCCCACCTCGGCAAACTGCGCCACTGGCTGTCCTTCCACATCTTCCTCTGTACGCTCGGGCCGTTTCTGGTCTTGCTGCACACGTCGGTCAAGGTGGGCGGGATCGTCTCCATCGCGTTCTGGAGCATGGTACTCGTGGTAGCGAGCGGCGTGATCGGGCGCTACGTCTACGTCCACATCCCGAAGACCCTAGATGGCCGGTTCCGCACGATGCACGAACTGGACGCGGAACAGCAAGCACTTCTCGCCGAGTTGCAAACGAGCGGCGCGCCGACGGATCGCCTCCAGGCCTACCTCGCCGAGCCTCCTGCGCCCCAAGGCCTGCTCAACGCGCTCACGCTCGCCCTCCGCTTCGACTGGGCAGGGCGCCGCGAAGCCCGCCAAGTGCAGACCCAGTTGGCCGCGGCCGGAGTGCCTACCGCTACCCAGACGCAGTTGCTCGACCTCGGGCACCGCTACCGCCGCCTCGCGCAGCAGCGCGTGCTGCTCCAGCCCTTCGGCCGCCTCTTCCGCTACTGGCATACATTTCATCTGCCGCTCGCCATTGTGATGGCGCTCATCCTGCTCGTTCACATTGGTGTAGCCATTGCGTTCGGCTACGCCTGGACCTAGAGCACCGCGGTTATCCACCGCTGTGGATAGCCTGTGCATAGTAATACCCCCATAACATGCGCACTGTGCACCGCTTGCCCACCTCCTGATCGGCTTCTGAAACCTCAGGCAAACCTCAGGAGGGTTGCCTTCGAAGCTGCCGATATCCTCTGTACCCTCCGCGCGTCGCCCGCCATGCTTCGTTCCCCTCGCTTTCAACTGCTCGCCCTCATCGCCGGGGTCACCGCACTCGTTGTGATCTTCTTCGTGCGCAGTGATGGCGCGTCGCCATCCTCCAGCCCCGTACCCGCTACCCTGGTCGTGGCGCCCGAGGCCGCCCCCTCGTCGGCAAACGTAGACCCGACGTTCCACGCGCAACTGATGGCGCTCCGGCAACAGGTAGACGCGGCCCCGTCGGACACGACGCTACTGCTCCAACTGGCCCGCCTGGAACAGGATGCCCACCAGTTCGCCGAGGCGGCCTCGACCTACGAGCGCGTCTTGACATTCGCGCCGGATCACCGGCAGGCCTACCTGGATCTCGCGCTCTCCTACGGTCAACTTGGTCAGTGGGGCGAGGCCCGCGCCGCCACTGAGCGGCTCCTCGCCCGCGACCCGGACGACCCCTCAGCGCTCTACAACCTCGGGGCGATTCACGCCAACCAGGGCGAGGCGGCGGACGCCCGGCGACTCTGGACGCGCGTTCAGCAGCAGTCGCGCGACGCCCAACTGGCACAGCAGGCGGCAGCTTCGCTCGCTCGCCTCGATGCCCTTGCGGCAGAGGGCGTCACTCCCTCAGCACCGACACCAACGCCTAGCCTCGCACCCGTGCGCCAGCCGATGAGCGGCGCGGCGCCTCCTATTCCGCCCGGTGCTCCCCTGCCCGCCGATCATCCACCGATCCGTCCCCGCGACGACTTCCAGCCGATTCTCGCCGGGCAGTGAGGACCGGGGTTCGATATGGCTTGCTGATGCTCCTCGTCGTCCTTTCCACCACAGCGACACAGGCGCAACTCATCGCCCCCGGTGAGTTGACCGAGGTCCATGCCAACCTAGAGGGCATCCGCAACTGCACCAACTGCCATCAACTCGGGCAGCGCGGTATCGACCCGGACAAATGCCTGAGTTGCCACACGCCGCTGCGGGACCGGATCCGGCGCGACGAGGGCTTCCACGCCACCGTCAGCCGCCAGTGCGCCTCGTGCCACAAAGACCACTTTGGTCGCGACTTCGATCCGGTCCGCCTCGCCACGGGCAGCTTCGACCACAGCCAGACAGGCTTCGACCTGGTCGGACGGCATCTCAACCTGACGTGCCGCGGCTGCCACCGCAGTGCGAACGTGGTGGATGCCGATGTGCGGCGCTTCAAGGGCCAGGTCGGCCGACTCAACGAGACCTTCCTCGGGCTCAGCGAAACCTGCGCCTCCTGCCACGATGACGATGATCCGCACGGGGCCAGCTTCCAGGGCCAATCGTGCGCCTCCTGCCACACGGCAACGAGCTGGACTGATGTAGAGGGCTTCGACCACGGCCAAACCGGCTTTGCCCTCGTTGGGCAGCACCTCCAGGCGACGTGTGCCTCGTGCCATCCCGGCTCCGGGGCGGCGCGCTTCGAGAACGTGGCGACAACGTGTCAGGGGTGCCACGGCAACGAGAGTCCGCACAGCGCGCGCCTGAGCCGTCAGGACTGTGCCACCTGCCACACCCCGGCGAACTGGAGCAGCACGCCCTCTTTCAATCACCGGGCAACGGGCTTTGCGCTCGTCGGCCAGCATGCGCGGATCGCCTGCACGAGTTGCCACGGCAATGGGCGCGGCGCGGCGCGCTTCCGGGCTGCCACGGCGTCCTGCGAAACCTGCCACGGCGATGAGAATCCACACGGCATGCAGTTCGAGGGACAGTCGTGCGCCAGTTGCCATGGCGCGCAAACCTGGACCGCGGTGCCCAACTTCAACCACGGCACCACCGCCTTCGTGCTGACCGGTGCGCACGTCCGAGTCGATTGCACGAGCTGCCACACGGGCGACGGGGCAAGCCAGGTGTTCGCTGACGCGCCGAGCGAGTGCGCGGCCTGCCACGACGACGCGCACGAAGGCGTCTTCGGTACCGACTGCGCGACGTGCCACACGACAGCGGACTGGCCGCAGATGGCCCGCACCTTCGCCGAAGATCGGTTCGACCACGAGACGCACACCGGCTATGCACTCGTCGGGGCCCACGGCGCGCTGGACTGCGCGGCGTGCCACACGCAACCCGCCCGCCGCGACGCCGATATCCACATCACGCTGGTTGATGACGAACGAGGCCAAACCTTCCCGGCGGTGGACGCCGCGACATGCCAGAGCTGCCACACCGACTACCACGACGGCACCTTCGCCGAGGCCCTCGGCGGTGCAGACTGCGGGGGCTGCCACACGCAGACGGCCTTCGCCCCGACGACGTTTGACCTCGCGCGCCACGCCGAGACCGCCTTCCCGCTGACGGGCGCACACCTCGCCACGCCGTGTACCGCGTGCCATCTCCAACCCGGCCACACCACGCCCACCTTCGACATCGACCAGGCATGCGAAGCGTGCCACGCCGAGGGCAATCCACACGGCGAGGAGTTTGCCGATCCCGACGGCGTCACACGCTGCGCTGGGTGCCACAACGCGACGGACTGGGACCTCGCCGCGTTCGACCACAGCGAGACGGGCTTCTCACTCCTCGGTGCGCACCTGCGCACCGAATGCACAGCCTGCCACACGCCCGAAACGCAGCCCGACGGAAGCGTCGTCCGCCGCTTTACCGGACTCTCCTCGGAATGCGCGAGCTGCCATCTCGAAGAAGATCCGCACGCCGGTCAGTTCGAGGGCCAAACCTGCGACTCTTGTCACGATACGCAGGCCTTTACCATCACCGCGTTCAACCACGCCGCCACCCGCTTCCCGCTCGCCGGTGCCCACGAGACGGTGGCCTGCGCCGCCTGTCATCGCCCCGAGTTAACAGCGGATGGCACAGAATTCGTTCGTTTCAAACCGCTCGGCACGGCCTGTGCTGACTGCCACGGATCCGAATGAACACGACAGCCGCCAAGCTCTTCAGGCTCCCCCCCCATCTGGTGCTCGCCCTCTCGCTCATTGCGCTGGCGACGCCAGCCCGGGCAGGTGACGCGCGAACGCCACCGGACTCGCTCTTCAGCCTCGTGGGCGGACACCCCGTTCTCCCCTCGCTCACCGCCCTGCGCCCATCCCTCAACCCCCACGGCGACATCGGCATCGCCTGCGAAGGCTGCCACACGGCAGAGGGCTGGACGCCCCTGCGCGATACACTCGACTTCGATCATAACGAAGACACACGCTTCACGATGTCGGGACGCCACATGCAGGCGGATTGCCGCTCGTGCCACTTCGACCTCCGCTTCGACCGCCCGGATCTGCTGCCGGATGCGTGTTCTTCCTGCCACCTCGATGTGCACCGCGGCCAGCTCGGGGACGACTGCCAGCAGTGCCACACCACGCAGGATTTCGGGCTCGTCAAGGGCATCGAAATTCATGCGCGCACGGCCTTCCCGCTGACGGGCTCTCACCTCCAGATCGGCTGCGAGAGTTGCCACGAAAACGACACGGATGGCCTGTTCGCGCCGCTCGATCCGACGTGCATCGCCTGCCACGCCGAGGACTACGCGCAGACCACCAACAGCGCCATCGACCACGTGGGGGTGGGCTTCCCGACAGACTGCGAGGCCTGCCACACGACGCTCAGCTTCGGCACCGGCATCGCCTTCGACCACGTCGCGGCGTCGGGTGGCTTTGAACTCCTCGGCGCACACAACCGCATCGCGTGTACGACCTGCCACAACCCGGGCGACCTCTCGCTGCTCTTCGATGCAGCCGGACAAGACGATTGCTTTGCCTGCCACGAGGACGACTATGCCGGGACGGCCAACAGCCTGATCGACCACGAAGCGTCGGGCCTGCCCACCGACTGCCAGCAGTGCCACACCGTCGAGATGTGGGACGGGGCCGTCATCAACCACGTCGCCGTGTCCGACGGCTTTGACCTCGTCGGGGCGCACATGGCACTGGACTGCGCCACCTGCCACCGCGGTCCCAACTTCAGCGTCCCCGAGAACCCGGCCGGGCAAAACGATTGCTTCGCCTGCCACGCCGAGGAGCACGAGGAGGAGCATCCCAACTTCCCGATCACCTGCCTCGACTGTCACACCACCTCCACCTTCGACGACGCCGACGACTTCAACCACGGGGCGGCCACGGGCTTCTCGCTCGTGGGCTCGCACCTCAGCCTGAGTTGCGAGGCCTGCCACACCGGGCCAGATAGGGATCTGATCTGGACGCCGAGCGGGCAGGATGACTGTGTCGCCTGTCACCAGCAAGACCACGAGGGCGAGCATCCCGAGTTCCCCACCACCTGTCTCGACTGCCACACCACCTCCAGCTTCGACGACGCCACCTTCGATCATGGTGCCGCGACCGGCTTCAACCTCGTCGGTGCCCACCTGCCCCTCGACTGTTCGGCGTGTCACACCGGCCCCAACTTCGAATTGACGTGGACGCCGAGCGGCCCGAACGACTGCTACGCCTGTCACGCCGAAGAGCATGAGGACGAACACCCGGACTTCCCGACGACCTGCCTCGACTGCCACACGACCTCCACCTTCGACGATCCCGACTTCGACCACGGTGCTACCACGGGTTTCAACCTCGTCGGGGCGCACCAGACGGCACCGTGCGCGTCGTGCCACACGGGTCCCAACTTCGATTTAATCTGGGACCCCGTCGGGCCAAATGACTGCCTGACCTGTCACACTACGGACCACGAGACGGCCCACCCGGCCTTCCCCACGACCTGTCTGGATTGCCACACGAACCAGACCTTCGCAGGCGCCACCTTCGAGCACGAGCAGGCCACCGGCTTCCCGCTCCAAGGCGCGCACCTGCCACTCGACTGCGCAAGCTGCCACACCGGGCCTGATTTCGAGTTGATCTGGACGCCTGCCGGACCGAACGACTGCTACACCTGCCATACAGACGACTACGAGGGCGAGCACGCGGGCTCCGGCTTCCCGACGACCTGCCTCGACTGCCACACCATCGCCACCTGGGACGGGGCCACATTCAACCACAACGCGTATTTCCCGATCTACTCAGGGGCTCACGACGGCGAGTGGGATAGCTGCGAGACCTGCCACACCCAGCCGGGCAACTTCCAGGTCTTCACCTGCCTGACCTGCCACGAGCATAGGCAAAGCCAGACTGACGACGATCACAGCGAAGTCTCCGGCTACATCTACGAGAGCACGGCGTGCTATTCGTGTCATCCGAATGGAGACAGTTGATGCGCCGCCTGCTTGTCCCCCTCCTCGTAGCCCTCCTCGGGCTGCCGGTCCTGGCTCAGGACGGATCTCGCATTGAGGCCCGCGTCACGTTCATCGCGGGTCAGAACCTGTACCTGGAGGCCGGGCGCGATGCAGGCCTGGCGGCCAATGACACGCTCCGCGCCTTCCGGGCGGATCAACTCCTTGGCATGCTGGCCGTCATCAGCACCACCGATGAGCGAGCCGTGGTCACGTTCGTCGGCGACCTCTTTCCCGTCACCCTCGGCGACGTGCTTACGCTCGAACGCGCCGTGCGCCCTCCCGAACCTGAACCGAGCGTCACCCCGGCTCAGCCGACGCCGCCCGTTGA
>JABDIZ010000179.1 GCA_013003465.1 Rhodothermaceae bacterium | reverse complement strand
CCTCGAAGAGGTTGTTGTGTGCGTTGAAAAAGAACGAGAGCCGCGCGCCGAACACGTCCACATCGAGCCCGGCGTCGAGAGCGGCCTGGACGTAGGCGATGCCGTCGGCGAGGGTGAAGGCGAGTTCCTGGGCAGCCGTGGCTCCGGCTTCGCGAATGTGATAGCCCGAGATCGAGATCGTATTCCAGCGCGGGAGTTCGTCGGCACACCACGCGAACACGTCGGTGATGAAGCGCATGGATGGGCGCGGCGGGTAGATGTAGGTGCCGCGCGCGGCGTATTCTTTCAGGATGTCGTTCTGGATCGTGCCGCCGAGCTTTCGGAGATCAGCGCCCTGCTCTTTGGCGACGGCTACGTAGAGCGCGAGGAGGATCGGCGCGGTGGCGTTGATGGTCATCGAGGTAGTAACCTCGCCGAGCGAGATGCCGTCGAAGAGGCGCCGCATGTCCTCAATGGAGCAGATGCTCACGCCCACCTTGCCCACCTCACCCTCGGCCATCGGGTCGTCGGCGTCGTAGCCGATCTGTGTGGGCAGGTCGAACGCTACGCTCAGCCCGCGTGCCCCCGCCGCGAGGAGCAGCTTGTAGCGTTCGTTGCTGGCCTCGGCCGTCGAGAAGCCCGCGTACTGGCGCATCGTCCAGAGGCGCGAGCGGTACATCGTAGGGTAGACGCCGCGCGTGAACGGGTACTGCCCCGGTTCGCCGAGGCGCTCGCTCAACTCGGCAGGTTGATCGGCAGCGGTGTAGACGGGCTGCACCTCGATGCCGCTGGAGGTGGTGCGTTCGGAGTCGGTCGTGGAGGTTGGCATGCTACACGTCGATCATTGGAGTGTCATCCTGAGCGGAAGGCCTAGCCTGAAGCGAAGGATCTTCGACTGCGTTCGCTTTGCTCTCTCCGCTCAGGATGACAGAATAGAAGAAAACCATACTACGCCGCGATGAAGTCGGTGCGGAGGAGACCGTAGAGGGCGCTGTCGCACCACTCATCGTAGAGGTACCAGGTCTGGCGCTGGAGGCCCTCCTGCTGAAACCCTAGCCGTTCGAGCAGGCGTGCTGAGGCCTCGTTGCGCGGATCGAGTTCCGCCTCCACGCGGTGGAGATCCATCGCCTCGAACCCGAAGCAGAGGACCGCCCGGACGGCTTCGGACGCATATCCCTTCCCCCAGTGCGATGGACTCAGCATGTACCCCACTTCAGCGCGGCGATTGGGGCGATCCCAGTGGAGGAGGGTCACCGTGCCGATCAGGTCGTCGGCGCCGAGTTCGGTGATGGCCCACTGGAAGAGCGTCCGCTCGGCGAAGCCTTCATCAATGGTGGCGAGATAGTTCTGGGCCGCTTCGAGGTCTTCGAACGGCTCGTGGCTCCAGTAGCGCATGGCCGTTGGGTCGCCGAAGATGGCGAGCACGGCGTCGGCATCTGCTGGGCGGGGATGGCGCAGGCGAAGGCGCTGGGTGTCGAGCACCGGCAGCGCGTCACCGAATGGATCTGGGGGCATAGCGGTGTCGGAGGCAGAGGTCGGCAAGGGTAGCCCCGAACCAGCGTATCCGTCCAGACGCCTTGCACTTTCCCCTCCTGACGCCTATCGTTCCAATTAGTTATATACACAAGCCTTACATGACACCATTGAGGGGGCAATATGGACACCGACACACCGTTCGGCAACCGATTTCAGCACGCCCGCCGAGTCTGCTACGCACTTGTATTGCCCCTCCTCCTTGCCCTGAGCGACCCGGTGGTGCACGCCCAACTCGCGTTCGGCCTCGGCGGCACAGGATCCGATCAGGGCAGTGCGATTGCAGTCGATGCCGCAGGCAACATGTACTTGTCCGGCCTCTTCTTCGGGACCGCCGACTTCGACCCGGGGCCTGGCGTGTTTGAATTGACCGCAGGTGGCACAGCCACCTTCGTGGCGAGCTATGATATACTGGGTGCCCTGCGGTATGCCTTCGCCATTGGCGGAGCCAGTGTAGTCGTTCCGGAACGCGGCATCGCGGTGGATGATGCGGGCAACGTCTACGTGACGGGCAGTTTTACCGGTCTCGTCGATTTCGACCCGGGACCGGATGAGAACTTGCTCAACTTTGGGGACGGCCGCATCTTCGTAGCGAGCTACGATCCCAACGGCACCCTGCTCTACGCCTTTAACGTGGGCGGCGGCTTGTCGAACCTGATCGAGGGTGGGGCCGCAATTGCCCTGGACGCGGCGGAGGACAACCTCTATATCACGGGCACGTTCAATGACGAGGACGACTTCGATCCGGACGGCGACGGCCCGATTATCGAATCCGATGGCAATACCGATGCCTTTGTGGCCAGCTACGGCGCAACCAGCGGGGCTTTCCGGTTTGCATTCAGGCTCGGCGGGAGCGGCACGGACCAGGGCTTCGGAATTGCCACCGACGCCGCCAACAATTGCTATGTCACGGGCTGGTTTCGCGAGACAGCGGATTTTGATCCGGGTATAGAAGAACACCTTCTCACCTCTGAAGGCGGCGAAGACCTGTTCCTCGCGAGCTACACGGGAGACGGCGACTTCCGCTACGCGCTCGGTGTGGGCAGCCTCGGGAGTGCCTCCGCTGACCGGGGCCGCGCGGTCGCTGTGGACGCTGCCGGAAATGCCTTCATGACGGGACATTTTGGCGGAGACATTGGCGAGATGGCTGATTTCGACCCAGGGCTGGGAGAGGAAATTCTCACGTCGAATGGCAACGAAGATGCCTTCCTAGCGAGCTACGATCCCAATGGCGACCTGCGCTTCGCCTTTGGCTTCGGCGGCCCCGATCCAACGCGGGGCTACGGCACCACCCTCGATGCAGATGGAAACGTCTATCTCACGGGCCTCTTCGCAGGCGCCATTGATTTCGATCCGGGTCCGGGCGAGCAAATCGTAGGCACGATCGGCGATCATGCCTTCGGCGCGAGCTACACCCACACGGGCGCGTACCGCCTCGCCTACCATTTCCCCTCCATCGGCGTGGATGGAGGGGAAACGGGCTATGGCATTGCGGTGGACGCCGCAGCCCAGCCGCACATCACGGGGGCATTCGGCCAAACGGTGGACTTTGACCCCGGTTCGGGCGTGGCCGAGTTGACCGCCAGTGGTCCCAGCGACATCTTCGTGACGAACTTCGCTGCCACGACAGTCGCAGCAGAGCCGCTGGCGCCCCTCGCGGAATCGTTCACGCTGAGTACGGCCTATCCCAACCCATCGACCGGACTCGCACGGCTAAACCTCGTTGTGCGCAAGACACAGCCGGTGCACGCGGAGGTCGTGGATGTCCTCGGCCGCCGGGTGGCCCTGCTCTATGACAGCGTGCTTCCGGCCGGTACGCAGCACACGCTGACTGTAGAGGGCGAGGACCTGCCAAGTGGCCTGTACTTCGTGCGCGTGCAAGGGGCCACGTTCGCTACGCAACAGCCGGTGCTGGTCACGAAGTAGGCGGACCCTCCAGACTGCGGGACCAAGCGACGCGGCGGGGCTGTATCCTTCGGCCCTTGCCCTTCGCTCGTTCCTGCCATGCCCAAACCCGCCACCCGCCTCGACGCCAACACCCGTCTCCGTGCCGAACTCGTCGCGCTGCTGCGCGGCGGCAACGCGCACGTCCCCACCGCGAGCGCACTCGACGGCATCCCGCCCGAGCGCATCAACGAGCGCGTAGACGGTCTCCCCTACTCGCTCTGGGAACTGGTCTACCACCTCTGGTTCACGCAGCACGACCTCCTCGTCTTCTGCATCAACCCAGACTACGCACCCCACGACTGGCCTGCTTCCTACTGGCCGGACGCCGAAGGAACACCGACCTCGTGGGCTGACACGACACAAGCATTCCTGGACGACCTGGACAAACTTGTGCGGCTCGTAAAGAGCACGAAAACAGACCCGTTCGCCGAGTTCGACCACGCGCCGGGCTACACGCTGCTCCGCGAGGTGCTGCTGGCCGCCGACCACAACGCCCATCACCTCGGCCAGGTCATCGCGCTCCGTCGCCAGCTCGGCCTCTGGCCGTCCCGCAAGCCTGCAGCCTGAAGGCATACAAACGGGGAGACGGTACCCCGGCAGCACATCGAGCGACGGCCCGTGCGGCGAACCGGTCGCGGAGGGGCCGCTGAACCGAGGTGCCGCACGGGACCACTGGGGCGCACAGCGCGCACTAGCGCTGGATCTTTGCCGGTTCAGCCCCCAGCACTGCCACGCCGGATGCATACTCCGCTATAGTCGGAGAGGTTGTCGCCGTCCGGAGAAACGCCGGTGCCAACCACCTCGAGATCGCACTCGTACCAACCGCCCCTGCGCGGCGCGTCTTTGCTGCGACCAAGATGAACCTCTCCGGTCGTGGCACCCGTGTTGAGGTCGATATCGAAGCGGAACGAGTCATCGTACAGGATGACGGGGGCTGATCCGGCCACCGTCCCCGAGAAGATCTGGGTCCCCGTGTTGACGATCGTTCCGTTGGCGAAGTCGAAGGTAGACGTCGGGCGGAACAGTGCGTAGCCGCTCAGGTCCCCGGTCAGCTCGACGTATTCAGTGCTCTGCTGGATCATCCCGTTATCGGTCGGCTCCTGAGAGTGCACGATGGCGTTGGAGACATAGTGGACCCCGCTGCCGGAGACAGCGATCGATTGGGATGACCCCGTGAGTAGGACGGGAATGCCCGCCTCCGATGTCTCCACCCCGACGGGGTTCTCGTTACAGCCGGTCAGGGCCAGGCCGGACAGCAACACGATCGTAGCGCCGAGCCATGTGTTGATAGTTTTCATAATGTCCTCCGTGTGAGCCGGTGCGAACCGGCGTGGTTGAGTGAAAGGGAAGGGCTTGGGACACGCGTCCCGCGAGATCAAGTCACGGCCCCTATCCTCCTCTACACGGTCCGGAAGCGAATCGGGCCACCCCATCACGCGCTGGATCTGAGTGCATCTGAGGCTGTCACGCTAAGCCCCTATATTCTCTGAGGTATCCACGCTATTTCTGTCGTCCTCGCCCCCTGAGACCCCGCCCACTGCGAACGTGGAGCATACACAGACCACCGTCACACGACTGCTTGATGCGTTGCAGGTCGGCGACCGCGACGCCCTCGAGGACCTCTTCTCCCTCGTCTATGAGGAGTTGAAGGGGCTTGCGCACCGGCAGCGCCGGCGGTGGCAGGGCAACAACACGCTCAACACCACGGCGCTGGTTAACGAGGCCTACCTGAAGCTGGTCGGGCCCGCGCAGATCAAGGCGGAGAGCCGGGCCCACTTCTTCGCCCTCGCCGCCAAAGCGATGCGTCACATCCTGTGCAACTATGCCCGGGATCGGAGCGCACAGAAACGGGGGGGTGGGGTCGAGAAACTCTCTGTCGATGGGCTGGAGCTTCCGGAGCAAGGGGCCTCCTTCTCCGAGGAGCAAGCCGACACGCTCGCGGCACTGGACGAAGCCCTACGACGACTTGAACAGGTTGACCCCCGGCAGGGCAAGGTCGTCGAGTGCCGCTTCTTCGGCGGGCTGACGATCGAGGAAACGGCGGCAGCCCTCGGCATCTCGCCACGGACGGTCAAGCGGGACTGGGCCCTGGCGCAGGCGTGGTTACACCGCGAGATGAGGTCCCCCACATGACCGGTGCTCCTTCCTCATCAGAGCGGGAACGACTCGGCGAGCTGTTCGAACGAGCGCTCGCGCTACCCCCGGGGCAGCGGGCCTCCTTTCTCACGGAAGCCTGTGGCAGCGACGCCGCGCTACATGCTCAGTTGACGTCGCTACTGGACGCTCACGCCGACGGGCCGGACTACCTCGAACGTCTGGCAGAACGCGTGCTCCCGTCGGCGCTCTCCGCCCTCGGCGCTGCGAGGGCAGCTTCCGGGCGCGTCGCCGGGCACTACGAGATCCTGGAGCGCCTCGGCGACGGAGGCATGGGTGTGGTCTACAAGGCGCGTGACCTCGCGCTCGATCGTCTGGTGGCGCTGAAGTTCCTCCCCCCCTACCTCACGGCCGATCCCGCGGCTCGGGCGCGCCTGCAACGTGAGGCCCAGGCCGCCTCGGCACTCGACCACCCGCATATCGGCACGATCTATGAAATCGGCGAAGCTGCGGACGGTCGGCTGTTCATTGCGATGGCGTTCTACGAGGGCGAGACGTTGCAGAACCGCATCGAGCGCGGCCCCCTGCCTGTCGCGGAAGCGGTCGACTTGGCCGGGCAGATCGCCGACGGGCTCGCGGCGGCGTACCGCCGGGGCGTCGTCCACCGCGACGTCAAGCCCGCCAACGTGATCGTCACCCCGGAGGGTGTGGCGAAGGTCGTGGACTTTGGCGTGGCGAAGGTCGCAGGTGCTGATCTGACGCGGGAAGGTGTCCTGCTCGGGACGGTCGCCTACATGAGCCCCGAGCAAACGCGCGGCGAGACCGTAGATCACCGGACGGATCTGTGGTCCCTTGGCGTGGTGCTCTATGAGATGCTCACCGGCGTGCGCCCGTTCCGGGGCGAGGCGGAGGAGGCCGTCGTGGCGAGCATCCGCCACGACGAACCGCTCCCTTTAGAGCAACTCCGTCCCGAGATCCCGACGACGCTGACGCGCGTGGTAGACCGTTGCCTTGCCAAAGATCTCGCCACACGGTACCCGAATGCCGAGCACCTGCTCCCCGAGCTCCGGTCCGCGACCGTCACGGAGAGTGCACGAGCGGCCCGTGGGGAGGAGCGCGCGGGCATCGTCGTGCTGCCCTTCATCAACATCAGCCCGGACCCGGACAATGACTACTTCAGCGACGGGCTGACGGAGGAGGTCATCACCGACCTCTCACACATCCGCGCGCTGCGGGTGATCTCGCGGACATCGGCGATGCGGCTCAAGGGGAGCGGCAAGGACGTGCGCACGATCGCGCGCGAGTTGGGCGTGCGCTACGTCCTGCAAGGCAGCGTGCGAAAGGCGGGCGACGCCCTTCGCATCACCGCCCAGCTCATCGACGCTCACCGCGATGACCACCTCTGGGCCAGCAAGCTGAACGGCACGGTGAACGACATCTTCGAGCTCCAGGAGCAGGTGGCGCGTGCAATCGTTGAGGCCCTGCGGATCCGCCTCTCGCCGGGGGAGGTCCGTGCCCTGTCGAACCGCCCGATCCCCGACGTGCGCGCATACGACGCGTACCTGCGCGCCCGCTACGAAGCGTGGCGCTTCTCGCGCGAGGGGCTGGAGCGCGCCAAGCGGCACATTGAAACGGCGCTCGCGATCGTCGGGGACAACGAGCTGCTCTACAGCACGCTCGGCCACATTACTGCGATGTACCTCGAAATCGGGATCGATCCGGCTCCCTTGGCCCTGCAACGCGTGGACGAGTTTGCGGAGAAAGTCTTCGCCCTCAACCCGGATTCGGCGCGGGGCCACATGCTCAAGGGGCTCGTCGCGCTGCAGAGCGGTGACCTCCGTGACGCAATCCAGGGGCTCGAGCGGGCGCTCGCGCTCGCGCCTGACGATCCCGATATGCTCGTCACACTGGGCTACGCTTACCTGCACGTTGCCCGCAACGCGGACGCGCTCGCCCTCTTCGAGCGCGCCATCGCGCTCGACCCGCTCACGCCACTCACCCAGGCCCTTCCGGGCTTCGTCGCCCACCTCGAGGGACGGTTCGCGGAGGCGGTCGAGCCCTATCGTCGCTTCCACGAGATGGATCCGGACAGCCCCTTTGGCGCAGTGCTCTACGGCTGGATGCTGGTGTGGAACCGTCAGTTCGACGAGGCGCTCGTCGTGCTCGACGCGGCAGCCGCTCGTTTCCCCGATACCGCCTTCGCGTCGTGGGCGCGCTCGGCAGCGCATGCGCTGCGCGGCGAGTTCGCGGAGGCGGTGGCTGCCATCACCCCGATCTTCGAGGCTGCCGCGCGCGGTACGGAGATGTTCGCGCGCGAGCTAGCGCACTGCTACGCGCTGGCCGGCGAAACCGAGAAAGCGCTGGACTGGATGGAGCACGCCGTTGAGCTCGGTATGCTGAATTACCCTTTCCTCGCCAAGCACAACTGGTTCCTTGCCCCCCTGCGAGGCAAGCCACGGTTCAAGACACTCCTCGCACGGGTCCGCGCGTCGAGCGCTGCGCTCGCCGCGTAAGGCAGGCTACATACTCCTCCGCGAGGTCATGCTGGCCGCTATCCACACCGCGCACCACCTCGGCCAGGCTATCGTGTTGCGCCACCACCTTGGCCTCTGGCACGCACAACAAAGCGGCCTGATCCCGCGATTCCCGCGTTTCTCCACACCGAGGCGGGGAGTCTGTTCGTGTGCCCGACGTTAACGTAGCCGCACTCCTCGCCCCCGACGCTGTGAAGCCGACCACCGAACCCCACGCCTCCAACTTCATCCGCGAGATCGTCGCCGACCACGTTGAGGCCGGGACGTATGGCGGGCGTGTGGCGACGCGCTTTCCGCCCGAGCCGAACGGCTACCCGCACCTCGGGCACGGCATGACGATCTGCCTCAACTTCGGGCTCGCCCAGGAGTTCGGCGGCCAGACCTACCTACGCTTCGACGACACGAACCCGGAGACGGAGAGCGAGGAATACGCCCGCGCCCTCGAAGAGGCCGTGCGCTGGCTCGGCTTCGAGCCCGTCGAGGTGCGCTACGCGTCGGACTACTTCGAGCAGTTCTACGCCTGGGCTGTGGATCTCGTAAAGAAGGGCCTCGCGTACGTGGACAGCCAGTCGGAGGAGGCGATCCGCGCGAACCGGGGCACCGTGACAGAACCCGGCACGCCCTCGCCCTACCGCGACCGACCCGTTGAGGAAAACCTGCGCTTGCTCGACGAGATGCGCCGCGGCCTGCACCCGGATGGCAGCCACGTGCTCCGCGCCAGGATCGACACGGAGCACGGCCCGATGGCGCACCCCAACATGAAGCTGCGCGACCCGCTGATGTACCGCATCCGCCGCGACGCGCACCACTACCGCCGCGGCGATACCTGGGCCATTTACCCGCTCTACGACTGGGCGCACGGCCAGGGCGACGCCATCGAGGGCATCACGCACTCCATCTGCACCCTCGAGTTCGACGTCAACCGGCCCCTCTACAACTGGTACCTCGACGCCATCGGCATCCCCGAGCCGCGCAACCACCAGTACGAGTTCGCGCGCTTCAATCTCGACTACACCGTCATGAGCAAGCGCAAGCTGCTCCGCCTCGTTGAGGAAGGACACGTGGCGGGCTGGGACGATCCGCGCATGCCGACGCTCGCGGCGCAGCGCCGCCGGGGCGTCCGTCCTGAAGCGCTCCGCTCGTTCTTCCAGAGTCTCGGGGTGACGAAGGTGAACGGAAGCATCGAACTGCAGCAGTTGGAGTACGCCATCCGCGACGACCTCAACCATATCGCGCCGCGCGTGATGGCGGTCTCGCGCCCGCTCAAGCTGATCGTCGACAACCTGCCGGAGGAGACGGCGTGGATCGACGCGCCCTATTGGCCGCACGACGTGACCCCGCCCACCCACGCGCCGACCTCGCGCCGCGTCCCCCTCACGCGCGAACTCTGGATCGAGCGCGACGACTTTTCGGAAGACCCGCCCAAAGGCTGGCGCCGCCTCGCGCCCAACACGGAGGTACGCCTCCGTCACAGCTACGTAATCCGATGCACGGGCGTCGAGAAGAACGACGCGGGCGAGATCACGGCGGTGCGCACCGAGGCCGACCTGAGCACGTTCGACCCCGCGACCGGCGAGGGGCAGAATCCCGAAGGCCGCAAGGTGCGCGGCGTGATCCACTGGGTCAGCGCGGAGCACGCCCTGCGCGCCGAGTTCCGCCTCTACGACCGCCTGTTCACCGATCCGAACCCCGGCGCGCACGAAGACTTCCTGTCCGTCATCAATGCGGACTCGCTCGTGGCGACCGAAGGCTTCGTGGAACCAAGTGTAGAAGACGACCCGGCGGACACGCGCTACCAGTTCGAGCGCCTCGGCTACTTCTGGCAAGACCCTGAGGACAGCACCCCAGATGCCCTCGTCTTCAACCGCATCGTCGCGCTGAAGGACACCTGGGGGCGAGTGCTTAAGGCTGAAACGGGACACCATAAGCTGACCGGCTACGATGCCCAGCTGATCGTTCATCGGAATCCTGTCCTGCGCGACCCTGCTTCCGGGCTCAGCGATGCCGAGCGCGCCACCTACGACGCGCTTGTAGACCGAGGCGTTGGGGAGGAGGAAGCGGCCGTGCTGGCGGCGGAGGACGCCCTCCGCGATCTCTTCGAGCAGGTCGTTTCCGCACACGACACGCCGCGCGAGGCTTCAGTGCTCCTGGTCCACGACCTGCGCCCGGCCCTCGGCGACCGTGCTCTCGCGGATTCTAAGGCCACCCCCGAAGCCCTCGCGACGGTGCTGCGGCTGGTTGAGGCGGACACGCTCACGCGCAACGCGGCGGGCGAGGTCGCCTCCGTGCTGGTGAACGACGGGGGCGACGCCCAAACGATTATTGCGGAACGCGGTCTCGCCGCCGTTCGCGACGATGCCGCGCTCGCACCCGACATTGACGCCGTGCTCACCGAACACCCCGACGAGGCAGCCCGCTACCGCGCGGGCGAGCAGCGCCTGATCGGCTTCTTCATGGGCCAGGTCATGCGCCGCGTCGGCAAAGGGGCCGACGCCAAGGCCGTGCAGACGTTGCTACGCGAGCGGCTCGATGCCTGAGCCCACAGAACTGCGAATCCCGGTCCACCCTCCCTGCGTAGCCCTGCGCCCCATGCCCTCCTCGATGCCTCTACTGGACGTGCCCCTTACCGAGCCCCGCGCCGTCGCCCGCCCCCATGCGTTTGTGCGCCGGGCATGGCTCGTCGTGGGCCTCCTGCTCGTCGGGTTGGGTGGGCTCGGCGTCTTCGTGCCCGGCCTACCGACGACGGTGTTCTTCATCGGAGCGGCGGCGAGCTTCGCACGGTCCAGCCCGCGTCTCGAACGCTGGGTACTCAACCTCCCCCGCATCGGGCCGCTCGTTCGGGACTATCGGAACGGGCTGGGCATGCCGCGCCGGGCCAAGATCACGGCTATCCTCGCCATCGTCGTCGCGGTCTCGCTGAGTGCGTGGGCCATTGGCTCGGCGCTCGTCAGTGGGATCGTCATCGCCGCCGGGCTGGTCGGCGTCGGCTACATCCTCGCTCGCGTGCCTACGCGCGAGCAGGTGCTGGCTGCGCGAGATACGGAGCCGAACGCGGAACGCCGTTAGCCGAGCACCTCAGCGGCGCGGCGGAGCCGACGGACCGTAGCCTCGCGGCCGATGGTGACGAGTGTCTCGAACATCCCGGCTCCAACCGGCGTGCCCGTCGCAGCAAGGCGAACGGGGTGGATGATCCGGCCGAACCCGACACCCTGCGACTCGGCAAGGTCGCGCATTACGGCCTCGGTGCTTTCAACCGTGAAGGCCTCGTCGGCTTCGAGGCGATCCGCGTAGAGGCGAACGAGGTCGGCGCTGTCGTCCTTCCAGCGCTTCTTGACGCCCCCCTCGTCGTAGGCCGCCGGGTCCGCAAAGAGGTAGGTCGCGTCGGCGAGGTCGTGGGCGAAGGTGAGGCGCTCGCGGAGGAGGTCCACGGCTTCGGTCAACCGCTCGTCCGAGACGGTGCCGACCCTGGCCTCGACGGCCGGGCGTGCCCGCTTCACGATCTCCTCGATGGGCAGGGCGCGGAGGTGCTGCCCGTTGAACCAGGCCAGCTTGTCGAGGTCGAGCTGTACGCCGCTCTGGCCGGTGCGCTCCACGCTGTAGGCCTCCACCAGCTCGTCGAGCGAGAACACCTCCTGCTCAGTGCCGGGATTCCAGCCGAGGAAGGCGAGGAAGTTGACCAGCGCCTCGGGCTCGTACCCGGCGTCGCGGTACTGCTGCACGTTGACGGGCAGGCCGAGGCGGTCGGCGGAGCGCTTGGAGAGCTTGCCGCCCGTGGGCGAGAGGATCAGCGGCAGGTGCGCCATCTGTGGCGGCGCCCAGCCGAGAGCGCGGTAGAGCAGCAGGTGCTTGGGCACCGACGAAAGCCACTCTTCGCCCCGGATGACGTGCGTGATCTGCATCGCATGATCGTCCACGACGTTGGCGAGGTGGTAGGTCGGCAGGCCGTCACTCTTGACGAGGACCTGATCGTCCACACCGCTCGTCTCGAAGGACACCTCGCCCCGGATGAGGTCGGTGAAGGTGACCGTCTCCCCTTCGGGGACGTTGAGGCGCACGACGTGCTCTTCGCCTGCATCGAGCCGACGCTGCACCTCATCGGCGGAGAGCGTAAGCGAATTGCTCATCTCCATCCGCGTCGCTGCATCGTAGCGGGGGGACGGGTTCTCAGGCGTCGTGTGGCGCGCGCGCATGGCCTCGATGGCCTCGGGCGTGTCGAAGGCGAGATAGGCGTGCCCGTCCGCGAGCAACCGGTCGGCGGCGTCGCGGTACAAATCGGTGCGCTCGCTCTGGTAGTAGGGCGCGTGCGGCCCGCCGACGCCGGGACCCTCCTCGAACGCCAGCCCGGCCCAGCGGAGGCTGTTCACGATGTCGGCCTCGGCCTCTGCGACGTAGCGCGAGCGGTCGGTGTCCTCGATGCGAAGGATAAACGTGCCGCCGTGCTTTCTGGCGAGGAGGTAGTTGTAGAGCGCGGTGCGGAGGCCGCCGATGTGGAGCAGGCCGGTGGGGCTCGGCGCGAAACGGACGCGGACGGACATGAGGAGACGGAGGGGCGAAGACAGAAGGGCAAAACTAGCGAGGCCGCCGCGCCCTTTGCGTTCGACGCGCGTTCACAGAGCGCAATGCCGACGTGGAACGGAGGCTACCTGCGCCGTATGTTCCTGTATCGCTGCCTGCGCTTGCACGGCGGGATACGGCCCGTTTTGTGAAGAGGCTGGGTGGCAATTCAGTCTAATCAGTGGTTCTGCGGCCGCGCTTCGAAGACCGCTTAGCCAAGCACACACCTCACGATTAGAGCCGATGAGAACGTCCCTCCTGTTCGCCACGATGCTCCTGACCGTCGGTGTAGCCCGCTCGCAAACGGCCGCGGACTCCGCTGCCGTACTTGCAACGCTCGACTCGTGGAACAGAGGGTGGGCGGAGACAGACGCCGAGTTGGCCGTCGAGTCGTATGCGGAGGACGCAGACTGGACAAACGCCTTCGGCGATCGCTTCCAGGGACGCGCCGCGCTGCTCGATGGTCTGGAGTTCATCTTCGGCCTTGGCTTCGTCATGGCCGGAGACTCCGGCGCAAACGAGTTCGAGGACCTCACCTTTCTGACGCCTGACGTGGCCTTGCTACGCAGCAAACTCGTACGAGCCGGGCAGCAGCGGTCAACCGGGGAATCGATGCCGGACCGACACATCCATCACCTGCGGGTACTTGAGCGTCGAGCGGGGAGGTGGCAGATCGTGAGCCACCTCATCTCACAAGCACACGAGAAACGGTGAAGGTCGAGTGGCCGCAGAACCCGCCACTGCAGGCCGACAGCACGCTCCAGCGCCTTGCCTCTTTCCACCGTCAGCGTCTACGTTGCCTCGGCCAAACACCACGCCGCGTTGTGCGGCTGAGCGGTCAACTGTTCTAGCGCACTGCGCTTTGCCATCCTTGCAGTCGTTTCGGATCGAAGACCCGTTGGACCAGCCGAGCCAGGGCGCGGTCGAGGTTGTCGTCACGATGGATGACGGGAGCGAGCGGTGGTGCTGTTTCTTCGATCCCGACCGGCTGGCGCTCGTCGGCGACTTGGTCGAGGGAACAACGGTGAGACTTCACCTCGGCGTCCAGCACATGATCGTCGTATCGGAACTGAGCCAGGAGATAATCGAGCGGGTGCTCCGCCAGTTGGACGGCAACGGGGAGTTGCTCAACCACACCCTCGCCGTTTCCGGCCGTGCGGTAGAACCCGCCCCTGTAGGCCGACCTGGGCCGTGAGCGTCCTCGGCTCGTTCGACCAGCGGCGCTATCCTTGCCTCGTCCGATCGTCCCGCCAGTTGCCCCGCGCGGCTGAGTGGCACGTGGCACTCTGTTAGGCCACCTTTTACAATCATTCGAAGCATCACCCCTCATGAGAGCCGCTTGGTACCAACAGCAAGGACCTGCCGCTGAGGTTCTGGTCAGCGGTGACATGCCGGATCCAGAGCCTGGAGTAGGCGAGGTGCGCATCCGTGTGGCCGCTTCTGGCATCAACCCCGGCGACGTGAAGAGACGTCAAGATGCGTTCGGTGTGGGGATGCCTTATCACCGCGTGATTCCTCACAGTGATGGCGCTGGCATAATCGACAAGATCGGCAGGGATGTCCCAGAGTTGCGAGTAGGGGAGCGCGTGTGGTGTTATGGGGCGCAAAGCTATCGCCCATTCGGGACGGCAGCCGAGTATGTCGTTGTCCCAACTGCTCAAGCCATTCCGCTTCCGGCCGAGGTTTCGTTCGAGCAGGGAGCGTGCCTGGGCATTCCCGGCGTAACGGCCCATCGCGCCGTATACGTAGCTGGTCCGGTTGAGGGGCGCACCGTGTTGGTGCAGGGTGGAGCGGGCGCTGTCGGCCAATGTGGCGTCGCACTCGCCCGGCATGGAGGAGCACGGGTGATCGCAACAGTCCGGTCAGAGCGTGACGAGGCCGTGGCGCAACGGGCGGGCGCACACGACGTCGTCCGGACCGACAGACTCTCTGCCAGCGAGGTCGTCGAGCACATTCGGCGTCTTGCACCTGATGGCGTTAGCCATGTGATCGAGGTCGCCTTCCATGCAAACATCAAGATCGATGCGGAACTGCTTGCGTTGGGTGGTTCCATTGCCACCTACGCTACGGGCGATCCCGCACCGTCGATTCCGTTCTGGCCGCTCGTGTTCAAGAACATCAGCCTGTTCTTTCTTGGGAGCGACGACTTTCCGGCCAAGGCGAAAACAGAGGCAGCACGGGGGCTTAACGAGGCGCTAGAGGCAGGGTGGTCGGGGTTCGAGATCGGGAAGTCGTTTACGTTACAGTCTATCGCTGCAGCTCATGAGGCTGTCGAGGGACGACAGGAGACGGGGCGCGTAATAGTGAAGGTTTGAAGCCCGCCCCTCGGTGGCCTACCCACTCACTCAAGCCACCAAAAGCGCGAGGGTTTCAGCCATTGAAAGCGCTGTGTCTCCGTGCTAGATTGAATCGTTGCCGTTGCTTTTGGCGGCTTAGCTTGGCCATTATACCGCGCCTGCAAACCTCCCAATCAGGCCATGCTTCTGCTCAGGAGACTGCTGTGGGTGGACTGCGCTGCCGGGGCGCTCGTCGGGGTGACGGTGCTCGCACTCAGTGGATGGCTCAGCCACCTCGAAGGGCTGCCGCGCGCGGTGCTGCTCTTCACCGGTGTGGTCAACCTGCTCTACGCCTCCTACTCCTTCTCCCTCGCCGTCCGAGCCGAGCGCCCGATGCCGCTGATCAAGCTGCTGGTCTTCGCGAACCTCGGGTGGGTCCCCGTGTGCCTGGGACTGGCGGTGTTCTTTCGGGAGCAGGCCACGCCGTTCGGCTTCTTGCATCTGATTG
>JABDIZ010000170.1 GCA_013003465.1 Rhodothermaceae bacterium | reverse complement strand
CTAGGGCCGAGTGGTTTTCAGACGATCCTGTTGGGGTCAGGAGGCGGGGGGACGGTGCCGCGGTAGCCAAAGACGCGCTGGAGCAGCTTGATCGCCTGCGGGTACTGCTTGCGCACGTACCACTGGTCGGCGGCGCGGCGGGCGCCGAGCGCGTAGGTCGGGTACGGGATGATGGTGTCGGCGATCTCCCGGAGCGAGAGGCCGCCTTTCATCGCCACGGCATAGAGGCCGAGCAGTTCTCCGGCGCGCTCGCCGACGATGCTCACGCCAAAGATCTTGCCGCGCCACTTCGTGGCGAAGACCTTGATCTGCCCAACCGTAGCGTCGTCCGTGATGGCACGGTCTACCTTGGTGTAGGGAAAGCGGTAGACCTCGAAGTCGGTGCCGTCGTCGCGGAGTTGCTGCTCGGTCTTGCCGAGCTGGGCTACTTCGGGCGTCGTGTACGTCACCCACGGGACGTGCGCACGGTCGATTTTCATGGGCACCTTGAGGACGGCGTTGGTGGCGGCCACCTTGGCCATGTGCTCGCTCATGTGCGTGAGCTGATACTCGCCGGTGCAGTCGCCGATGGCGTAGATGTGCTTCTGCGAGGTCCGGCAGCGCTCGTCCGCGACGATTCCTTTCTTTTCGATGCGGACGCCTGCGGCCTCCAGCCCGAGGCCTTCGACGTTGGGTTGTCGCCCGGTCGCCATCAGCAGGCGGTCGCCTTCAACGACGCTCTGCTTGCCCTCGAACGAGACGTGGACCGCCACCCCGCTCTCGCGGCCCGGCGCGACGCGCTTGACGAACGCGTTCATGATGAGGCGGACGCCCTCCTCGTTCAGCACGTCCATCAGCATCGCGGCGTGCTCGGGATCGTCGCGGCCGAGGAGGCGGGCGCCGCGGTCGAGGACGGTGACCTGCGTGCCGAGGCGCTGAAACGCCTGCGCCATCTCCGCGCCGATGGGGCCGCCCCCAATGATGACGAGCCGCTCGGGCTGCGTCTCGATCTCGAACAGCGTCTCGTTGGTGAGGTACTCGACAGTGTCGAGCCCGTCGATGGGCGGCACCGAGGCCCGGCCGCCCGTGGCGATCACGAACTGCCGCGCCGTCACGCGTCGGGTGGAACCCTCATCGTTGTCGATCTCCAGCGTGTGCGGATCGATGAAGCGCGCGTTGCCGTGAACCACGTCCACCCCGAAGCCCTCGTAGATCTCGGGTGCGTCGGCGTCCTCGTAGATCTCGTCGCGGAGCCGATGGACATGCCCTACCACGGCCGGGAAGTCCACCTCGGGCGTCAGGTCGGCCTTGGAAAAACGGTTCAGCGAGCGCGTCGCGTGGGCGAGCGAGGCCGCGTGGAGCAGCGTTTTGGACGGGACGCAGCCGGTCCAGGTACAGTCGCCGCCGAGGCGATCGCGCTCGACCATGAGCGTCTTGACGCCCGTGTTCCCCGCGATTCCGGCGGCGGTGAGCCCGGCGGCCCCGCCGCCGATCACGGCGAGGTCGTAGTCGTAGGAAGCCATAGTTAACAGAGGGGAAAAGGAAGGACGTGCGTTTGGGCGTGCGAGGTGCGAACTTCCGGCGTGCGCGTCGGCGGCGCTTCACGAATTGAGATCGTTGGCGCACAATCTAGAGGCTGCCCCTCGTTTTCTAATGCTGCTCTTCTATTGCACCTTTGCCGAGTCGCTCAAAGCCGTTGCCCGCGACGGGCTCGTGAGCGACGGCGAGCCGTTCGTGCTGCATCGGACGCTGGAGGCCGCACAGGCCGTGTGCCGCGCCCCCGATGGCCGCAAGGGTCACATTCTCGTCCTCGACGGCACGCGGATCGCCTATGCCCGCGTGCAGCCGCCCACGGCCCACGCCATCGCCCCGCACGCCATTCTGAACGCCAAGCCCCACCGCCCGCCTCTCGCCATCGAAGCCGCGGGCGGTTATGTGGTGCGCCGCACCAAGAAGGGCAACTTGAAAGTGCTCACCATTTTCCGCCGCGGCGTGTGGGATCTGCCCAAGGGCAAGCTCGACCCCGGCGAGACGCCTGCCCAGGCAGCGCTTCGTGAGGTGAGCGAAGAGGTCGGCATCCCGCTCAACCGGCTTCACCTAGGGCAGCCGCTCGGGATTTCGCTCCACGGCTACATCCTGCCGCGCAAGCGCCGCTACGCCGTCAAGACCACACACTGGTTTGCGATGGAGACCGACGTGCGCGACTTCACACCGCAAAAGAAAGAGGGCATCGAAGCCGTGGCGTGGATGAAGTGGAAGAAGGCCGCGACGGAGCTGGGCTACGAGAGCCTACGCCGTCACATCGCGGCGCTTGATCCCGGGGCGCTCGGCCTCGTCCCCGAACCGTCCTGACGCCGGAGTCGCTCGGTGTCCTCTACCATCCTGATCCCCCATCATGCGAAAGTCTCTGTTCCTTCTTCCCCTCCTGCTTCTGTTCGCGGCCTGCGACGCCACGGACTCGGATGTGGCCTCGGCCAACAGCACGGTCACTGTCAACTACACGGGCACCCTCGAAGACGGAACGGTCTTCGATCAGGCTCAGGGCGCCACGTTCAATCTCGCCCAGACCATCCCCGGCTTCCGCGATGGCGTGGCAGGCATGCGCATCGGCGAGCAGCGGACGTTCGTGGTGCCACCGGAGCAAGGCTACGGCGCCCAGGGCGTGCCGGGCACGATTCCGCCCAACGCCACGCTCACCTTCGAGGTCGAGCTCGTCGATGTGCTGTAGCCGTCAGCCGCTGCGGCGCTGCGCCCGGCGCCACTGAATCGCGGCGAGGGCAAAGAGGAAGGCCTGGACGGCAGGCGGCAGGGACGGCGGCAGCGTGATCTCCGTCCGCCGGGTGAATGGGTGGCGCGGCCGGACGCGGCCGATCAACTGTGCGCCGTCCCACACCTCGAACGTGCGGACGAACGGGCTGGCCGCCTGAAGCTTCAGCACCACATCGGCGGCCTCGGCAACTGCGTGCGGCCGGTCCAGCATCGTGCCCGACACCCTCACGTCTAGCCGCCGTGAGAGCAGGGAGGGCTGTCGCGCCCGCGCCACCTCGACGCCCTCGAACATCAGGACGAAGTGGGTGCGCTTTCGGTTCGTGCCCATGGCGAACGGCACCTCGCCCACCATAATTGTCGCCTCGTCCTTCCTGCGGAGCCGAACCGTCGCGATGGGTTGCTTGTTCTCCGTGAGCGTGAACCGCCACGCGCCGAGCGCGTCGGGCCTGGCATCGAGCATGAGCAAAGGAATTCGAGGAGCGGAGAACAAGAACCACCGTTGGGCCATAAAACTAAAGGGAGATCGATCCTTTCGTTCATCAACTACTGAGGTGCGCTGTGGCGCTCTACGAACCCAAAGAGGCAACACTCAACGGAATCGAAGGCGAGGGGTATGCCTACGTCGTGGACACGTATCAGGGGAAGGCGTACCGAGGCGTCTTCTTCGCCGACGAGGACGCCGACCTGGGCGAAGCCGCGGGCGCTGAAGAGCCGGTTTCCTTCGAAGGCACCGTCTACCACAAAACCACCGAAGGCGTCGAGGCGCTCGACGTGACCGTGACCAAGACCGTGAACGTGTCCGTCGGCACCCGCGCCGACTTCGAGGTCGTCGCGGGCTAACCTCTGGTCCCAGCCAATGGCCTGCGGGGCGCACTGTGCACGGTGCGCCCCCTTTTCGTTACCGACGCAGGGCTACAACGCGATAGCCGCCTGCCGGGATGGCGAGGCGCGGATCAGCCAGGACGGTTTTTGTAAGGGCATCGGTTGCCCCCGAAAAGCCGTGGACGGTGGGTACGAGCCCATCAAGCGTGAGCGTCTGGTCTTGGTCGCCTTTGTTCAGCACAACGAGCATCGCTGCCTGCGGTGTGGCACGGAGGTAGGCCCATAGAGCCCCCTCCGCTCTGAGCGTCTCGAAGGTGCCGTGGCGGAGCGCCGGGTGGTCGCGGCGGAGGTGGATGAGCCGACGTACGGCCGCATTCATCCGCTGCTCGGCAGGCGTTATGTCCTCGCCGAAGCGCATCATGCGGCGGTTGTCCGGGTCGTTGGCTCCTGTCATCCCGATCTCGTCGCCGTAGTAGATCGTGGGGACACCGGGGATGGTGAGGAGGTAGGCGAGGTAGAGTTCGGCGCGGCGGTAGCTGGCCGGGTCGTCTACGACCGGCGGATCGGTCCAGCCGAGTTCCTTGTCGTCGGTGCCGGGCGGGAGGTCGCCGTCGGCGAGGGCGAGGAAGCGCGGCTTGTCGTGCGAGTCCATCAGGTTGCCCATGACGTGGAGTGGCCCGTAGACGGCGAGCGTCTTCTCCATCTCCGTCGCCAAGTTGGCGAAGTCACTATCGTCGTTCAGGAAGGTCGCGAGGGCCGCGTCGTAGAGGTTGAAGTTGAACTGCGCGGTGAGCTGGCCGGGGTTGACGTAGCTCGAAATCAGGTCGTAGGAGCCGAACGTCTCGCCGATCTGGTAAATCGGGATGGCGCGCTCGGAGGCGAGTTCCTGGTGGAGGCGCTCCGTGAGCCGCCGCCAGAACGTGTTGGGGATGTGCTTGACGGCGTCGTGGCGGAAGCCGTCGGCGCCCGTTTCGCGGAGCCACCACACGGCGTCGGCGGTGACCTGCTCGAGAGCTCCCTGAGAGCCCTCGAAATCGAAGCTCGGGAGGTAGGGCTCAAACCACGTCGTCAGGCGGTAATCGTCCCAGCGGCGGAGGTTGAGCGAGCCGTTGGGCAGTTCGAGCGTGCCGAACCAGTCGCGGTGCTCACGGAAGTAAGGGTGATTCTCGTGTGTGTGGTTCGCTACGAAATCGAGGAGCACCTTGAGGCCGCGTTCGTGCGCGGCGCTCACGACGCGGCGGAGCAGCGCCAAGTCGCCGAAGCGCGGGTCCACGGCGCGCGGCTCAACGGGCCAGTAGCCGTGGTAGCCGCTGTAGTAGCGGTGCGGCGGCGGAAACTCCTGGTAGGCCGTTTGCGGGTTAGCGTAGACCGGCGAGAGCCACAACACGTTGACGCCGAGGTCGGTGAAATAGCCCTCCTCGATTTTGTCGAGGATGCCCTGGAGGTCCCCGCCGTGGTAGTTGGCCGGGGGCTCGATTTCAGGATGCCGCACGGGTGCATCACGCGACGGATCGCCGTTGGCAAAGCGGTCGATCATGATCTGGTAGAGAATCGCATCCTGCCAGACGAACGCGGTGCCGCCATCAACCTGATTCATGCCGAGGGATCGGTCTCCGATCATCAGCACCTCGACCCACGGACTGACTAACCCATTGTGTTGCGCCGCCAGGCGGACAGTATAGGGGCCGGAGATGTACGACAGCTCACCGATGTCACTGACGGAGAAGCGTCCGGCGATGCAGTTCTCCTCGTGGCCCCGTTCACATGATACCTGCACGGGCCGGTTGTTGGCGAAGGCGATAATGTCGTCTGGTCGTAGTCTTGGTGGAGGCGCAGCGCGTCCATCAGGTCTCGTCGCCGTGGCGGCTGCGTACAGGAGGAAGCCGAACGTCGCTAAGCGGCCCGTGGACAGGGGGTGGATCCGAAGGGCACCTTCCGCGGCGGGCCTCACCGTCAGCAGGTTGTTGTATGCGCCGAACGGGTTGAGCACCGAGTCCGGGTTGGTCAGGTCGAGGACTTCCTCGCCGTCCACGGTGAACTTGTACTCGTAGCGTCCCGGCTCGATGGCAAGGGTGGCGCGGAGCGTGCCGTCGCCCTCGCTGTCGGTGAGTTGGTCCAGGCCGCGCGCCCAGTCGTTGAAGCCGCCGATGACGAAGACCTCGGGCATCGGTGCGTCTGGTGTAGACAGATCGGGCGTGAAGGTGAACGTGTGCGTCGTCGGCACGCGGATCTCGATGGCCAGCGCGTACGCCTCGCCATCAAACGTGAACGGCAGCGTGGTGATGCCGCTGATGCCTTCGCGCGGTGTGAGCGAGAGCGTGCCCGCGGCCTCCTCGTGGGCGACGCTCACCTGCTCGGTGGACGCGAAGTGCGGCGTGCCCTCGATGGGGCCGAGCAAGTCGGCGACCACGAGGGTATCCGTCTGGCCCTCCGTGAGGCGCACGATGGGGAGCGCGCGCCCAAAAGGATCCGGTTGAGCCGATGCAGACGGGGCCACAAGAACGAGAAGCAGGAGAACGAGGCGCATAGAGGCAAAGCCGATGGGGCTCAAAAGAAACGCCGCCCTTCCGTCGCGCGGCAACAGGCGTCTCATCCTTCGCCCCGTCGCGGCTTCTGCCGCAAGGCCTTCTTCTCGCTCTGCTGCCGCTTCGTCTTCAGGCGGCGGCGTTTGGAGGCCGCCGTCGGGCGCGTGGCGATGCGGCGTTTCTGAGGACGGTTGGCTTCTTCCAGTCGGCGTCGCAGTTCGGCCACGGCCAGGGCCTTGTTGCGGAACTGGCTCCGTGAGGCCTGGCTCGTGACCACAAGGCCCGAGGGGCCGTGCGTCAGCCGCACCGCGCTCTCGACCTTGTTGGCGTGCTGCCCGCCCGGCCCGCCCGAGCGGAACGTGTCCACCGCACACTCGGCGAGGAGCGCATCGTTGTCGTCGGGAATGTGGAAGCGAGGCACCGTCAGGCGTCGTCGGGCGATTGTTCGTCAAAGAAGCGCTGCTCGACCCAGTTCATCACGCGCAGCACAAACACGACCAGCAGCGCCGCGCCGATGGCCAGTACATACCGGTGGACGGCCACGGCCACGCCGATGGGCGCGACGACGAGCAGCGTCGCCGCCGTCGTCAGGCCGCGCGCCACGTTCCGGTCTGGGTCGCGGAAGATGACCCCGGCCCCGACGAAGGAGACGCCCACGGCAATCGACTGCACGATACGGATCGGGTCGGCTCCGAGCGCGTTCCCGGCGATGCCTGCGCGTTCCCACAGTGGAGCCGTGTGGAGCGTGATATACTGGCCCATGTAGACGAACAGGAGCGCCGCGAGGCAGACCAGCATGTGGGTGCGCAGCCCGGCCCACTTGCCCGCCGCTTCGCGCTCGAAGCCGATCAGGCCGCCCAGCGCGAGGGCGAGCAGAGCGTGGGCAAGGATCTCCAGATCCTGGAGCGCCGAGGCAGGCATGAAGCGAGGCGAGTGGAGAAGGGCAAGGTATCTCAACGCGGCAGGGGCGATGCCGATCCCGCTCCCACGGGCTCCCGAGTGGACTCGGTCAACTCCTCGTTCGGTTCCTCTCCGCGCCTTGCTGTGTCTTCCAGCTCAATGATCACGCCCTCGCCAGGGGCGACGGGTCGCTCGTCGAAGAGGGCGATGATGACATCGTCCGGTTGCGGATTGAGGTCGGTGCCGCCCGAGAAGACGGAGAGCTTGTCGCCGCGCACGAGAAAGAGCGGCATGGCGTCGTCGTAGTCGCCGCGGAAGGTGCTGTAGTGGTAGCGTTCGGTGAGCGTGACGCTCGCGATGGTGGCGCCGTTCTGGAAACGGCTGTCCAGATCGGCATAGGTGGAGGTGTCGCTGAACAGCGGTTGGCCGCGCAGGTGCACGGGGATGTCGGTCTCGCGGGCGCTGTCGAGCCGCGTGGCGAGCTGGTACACATCCGCCGTCTCGAACGCCTCGGCGAAGTGGAGTGCCCCCAGCGCGTTGACCTCGTCGTTCGGGGTGAGGGCGAGCAACTGCCCGACGCCACTCAGGTCTAACTCGTCGATGACCCCATCGGCGAGGACGTTGGCGCGCTGTGCTGGGAGGCCTGCCCGCCGAGCGGCGCGCACGTTCTTGGGGTTGGCATCTACGAGGAGCACGCGGAAGCCGCGCCGATGGATGGCCTCGGCGAGACGCCGGGCCCACGGATGCGCGCCGATGAAGAGCACGCCCTGCGGATCGGGCAGTGCCAAGCCCAGCATGCGCGCCACGGGCGAGATCGTCAGGCCATACAGCGCCACTGTGCCGACGATGACGAGGAAGATGATGGGCACGAGCCCGGCGGCGTCTTCGGGGAAGAACGGTTGCAGGCGGAAGCTGAACAGGCTCGCCACGGCGGCGGCCACGATGCCGCGCGGCGCCATCCACGAGAGAAACGCCTGCTCCTTCCACGTCAGCCGCGTCCCGAGCGAAGACAGAAAGACAGCCAGCGGCCGCACGACGAAGATGAGCCCGCCCAGGAAGATCAGCGCCCCTGTGCTCACGTAGGCGAGGTCGTCCAAGGTCAGGCGGGCGCTGAGCACGATGAACAACAGGGAGATCAGGAGCACCCGCAGGTCCTCCTTGAACTCGACGATGCGGCGCACCGAGACGTACTTCTGGTTCGCCATGATGATGCCCATCAGCGTCGCCTCGAGCAGCCCGGCTTCCTCTTGCAGCGAGTTGGCGAGCGCGAACGTCGCCACGACGGTCATGAGCGCGATGGGGTTCTGGAGCCAGTCGGGGACGAGGCGGCGGCGCAGCAGCAGCACCAGAAACGCCGCGCCGAGGATGGCCACCCCCACGCCCACCACCACTTCGAGGAGCATGCCCTCCACCAGCTTGCCCGCCACGCCCTCGCGCACCTCGCCGGGAGCCAGCGGCTCGTGGACGAGGATGATCGCCTCCATCACGAGCACGGCCAGGATTGCGCCGATGGGGTCGATGGTGATGCCCTCCCACTTGGCGACAGTCCCCACGCGCCCGGCCGGACGGACATGCCGCAGCAGCGGAATCACGACCGTTGGGCCAGTCACGGTCAGGATGGCGCCGGTCACGATGGCTACGTTCCAGCCGAACCCGACGAGGTAGTGCGCACCAAGCGCCGCCAGCACGCCCGTCACCACGACGCCGATGGTGATCAGGTTGCGAACCGCCGCGCCCACCTCGCGCAACTCGTCGAGCCGCAGGCTCAGGCCCCCTTCAAACAGGATGATGCCAACGGCCAGCGAGACGAACGGGAAGAGCCAGTCGCCCTGCAGCGTCGCCGGGTCGATGAAGCCCGTCACAGGCCCGGCCACGAAGCCGAAGATGAGCAGCAGGAGGATGCTCGGCAGGCGGAAGCGCCAGGCCAGCCACTGCGCACCAATGCCCAGCACGACGACGGCGGCAATGGTGATCAGGAGGGACTCAGAATGCATGCAGGCGGAAAAACGGCGGGGGACCAAGGTACGGTGTAGATCGCACCGGGCTCTCGGCATCGTAGCTTGACCCCGCTCTGCTTCTCCCGCCATGCGTGTGCTCGTCTCGTTCGTCCTCGTTCTCCTGCCCATCGGGCTGCTCGGCGCCGGGTGCGGCCCAAGCGAGGCAACGCCTTCCCCTGCCCCTCTGATCGCGGACGATGGCGTGGTGGAGGACATGGCTCCATCGCCTGTGCAGCCCGACTCGCTACCCGATGGTTTCGTCTACCTCCGCGACGCGGCGCCGACGATCCTGCAAGAGATGCGCTACACCACGGCCTACAACTTCGTCGGCGAGCCCATCGATGGCTACGAGGCGCCCGAGTGCGTCCTGACGACACGGGCGGCGCAGGCGCTCGCTGCCGTGCAGGCCGAAGTCGAAGCCGACGGGCTCTCGCTCAAGGTCTACGACTGCTACCGGCCTCAGCAAGCGGTCAACCACTTCGTCCGGTGGGCGCGGAACGACGACCAGACAATGAAGCGCGCGTTCTACCCCGAGGAGCCGAAAGGGCGGCTGTTTGCGCGCGGGTACATCGCCCGCCGCAGCGGCCACAGCCGCGGCTCGACGGTGGACCTCACGCTCGTGCCCCTCCCCTACACGCCGCCCGGCTCCTACCCTGATCCAGCCGACGGCCCTCTCCTCCGCTGTGACCGCCCGCTCAGCGAGCGCTATGCCGAAGGTGACCTCGATATGGGCACCGCCTACGACTGCCTCAGCGAACTTGCGGCGACCGATAATGCGGCAGTAGGCCCTGAGGTGCTACGCAACCGCCGCCGCCTGCGCGCGGTGATGGACCGCCACGGCTTCCGCAACTACCACAAAGAGTGGTGGCACTACACGCTCCGCGACGAGCCCTTCCGCCAGACATTCCACGATTTTCCCGTGCAGTGAGCACCGCCAAGTCATGGTTCAGCTTCGACCAGCCAAGGTCGGGGATCTACCCGCCATTTTCGACATTCGCACCTCAGTGCGCGAGAACGCACTGACGATGGAGGAACTGGCCGAGCGAGGCATCACGCCGAACTCCTTCGGGGCGCGGCTAGAGGAGCAAGCTCTCCAGGCGTGGTGCGCCGAGGTAGAGGACCAACTGGTCGGCTTCTCGGTCGTGGACTCGGCTGCCCGCGAGGTGTTTGCCTTGTTCGTTCGTCCCGAAGCCGAAGGCCGGGGTGTGGGCGGGGCGCTGCTCGACGTGGCGGTGGACTGGCTCTTCCAACGTGGCCCCAAGCCGATTCGGCTGGTAACGGGGCCGGATACGCGGGCCTATGTGTTCTACACGAAGCGGGGGTGGCGCTACGTCAGCTTGGCGCCGCACGGCGATGTCTGGATGGAACTCGCCGCTAGGCCTGGCGCGTGAGGGTCAGCGCCGCTGCTTCAGTGATGCCGGGGACGATGTAGTCTGCCGGAGCGGTATCGCGGTCGCGGAGACCGTAGCCGGTTTCCACGAGGATCGTCGTCATGCCGAGTGCGCGGCCAGGGATCAAGTCGGTCGTCTTGTCGCCGACCATGAACGAGCGGGCCGGGTCGAGGTCGTGCTCGCGGATGGCGCGCTCGAGCATGCCCGTGTCTGGCTTGCGATCCGGGTGCATGATGGCGTAGCGCTCCACGACGCCTTCGACGTGATAGGGCGCGTAGTAGAGCGCGTCCAGGTGCGCGCCGACGGAGGCGAGGTCGTCCTGCATCCACGCGTGGAGTTGTTCGATGTCGGCCTCTTCATAGAGCCCGCGCGCCACGCCCGCTTGGTTTGTCACGAGGACGGTAAAGAGTCCGGCTGCGTTGAGCCGTGCAACGGCTTCGCGGGCGCCAGGGAGCCAGGCGAAGTCGTCCACCTGGTAGACGTAGCCGCGGTCCTCGTTGAGCGTCCCGTCGCGGTCCAGAAAAACGGCGGGGCGAGCCATCATGCGTCCTTGTCGCCGAAGAGGGCGCGTTCCACGAGGGCGCAGAGCAGGTGGCCGCAGAGCGCATGGCCCTCCTGAATACGCGGCGTGTCGGTGCTCGGCATGGCGATCAGGGCGTCACAGACCGCTGCCATCTGCCCGCCTCCTTCTCCTGTGAAGCCGACGGTGAGCGCGCCGTGTTCCCGCGCCACCTCCAGCCCACGGACCACGTTCTCCGAGTTGCCGCTCGTCGAGAGGCCTACCGTCACATCGCCCGGCTGCACTATGCCTGCGAGGGGCCGTGCGAAGATTTCGGCATAGCCATAGTCGTTGCCGATGGCCGTCACCTGCGACGAGTTGGCGGTCAGCGCGAAGGCCGGGAGGGCTGGGCGGTCGAGGTAGAAGCGGCCCGAGAGTTCGGCGGCCCAGTGCTGCGCGTCGGCGGCCGAGCCGCCGTTGCCGAAGAAGTAGGCGCGTCCACCTGCGCGGAGCCGTTCCGCGACGGCCGTGGACAATTCGGTAAGCTGGGGCGCCATCGCTGCGACGGCGGCCTGCACGCGGCGGCTCTCGGTGAGTTGCGCCTCGGCGAACGCGAGAAGGGAATCAGTGGTGATTGTCACAGGAAGCGGAGCAAACGGAGCGGCAAACTAGCACGCCCAGGCGTCGGTGCTATGGGAAGCCGGTGAATCTGCGCGCCTCACGCCGCTGCGTCGAGCGCCTCCGTGTCCACCCCAGCCGTTTCCAACTCGGGGGCCGGTTCGGGGAGGCGCTCGGGGCCAAGGAGTACGGCCAGCCAGCGCGTCTCGTCGCTGCTTTCGAGTGCGATCTTGAGCGTCATCGTGAGCGGTACGGATAGGAGCAGCCCGACCGGCCCCAGCACCCAGCCCCACACGACGAGGGAGAGAAACACGACCAGCGGCGAGAGGCCGACGCCGTGACCGAGCACGCGTGGCTCGATCAGGTTGCCCATCACCATGTTGACGGCGAGGAAGCCCACCGCGACCAGCAGCGCCGATCCGACACCGAGCTGCACCAGGGCGAGCAGCATCACCGGGACCGCCGCCAGGATGGAGCCGATGTTGGGGATGTAGTTGAGCAGGAACGCGAGCAGGCCCCAGAGCAGTGGGAAGTCCACTCCCAGGATGGCGATCCACACGGCGACGAGCGTGCCCGTGACCAGGCTCACCAGCGTCTTGATGAAGAAGTACTGTTTCATCCCCTCCGTGAACGCCGCGATCTGCGGGAACGTCGCGGTGGGCGACGCGAAGGCGTAGCGCAGCTTGGTGCGGAACGTCGAGGCCTCCAGCAGGATGAACACGATGGTCAGCAGGATCAGCAAGCCGTTCGTAAGCAGATCGCCGACGCCGTTAAGGAGCGTCGCGACGAGGCTGAGCGCCGTGCCTGGGTTGATGGTGTCGAGTAACGCGGTCCGATCCGGTACCTCGACGCCCTGCTGCGCGAGCCAGTCCAGCACGGCGGTGGCCTGGCGTTCGAGGCCGACTTGGTACACAGGAATCTGCTGCACGAAAGCCGTCAGCGAGGTGCCCACGAGGGCTGCCACGCCCGCGACCACCAGCACCAATCCGAGTACCACGAACGCCACTGCGAGGCCCGTCGGGACACGAAGCGCCCGAAGCCGGTTTACGGCGGGTACACAGGCCAGGGCCACAAATGCAGCCACCAGAAGCGGCACGATTACCGGCCGCGCGGCCTGGAGCCCCGCCGTGATCACGACGAAGGCGGCGGCGGCCACCAGCCCCCGCACCACATGGCCCCGGCGAATTCGCTCCGTTCGCATCCGTTCCTTAGGGAATGATCCCGAGGCGCTAGTATACGCGCGAGAATCACCGGGGAGCGGTGCTGAGCGTCCGCGTCGTTCACGCGAACGATTTTCTTGAGACGTCGGTGGACGGAACGCTCAATGCGGAGAACAGCCGCCGGATGTTGCTCCAGATCGCGATCTCGAACGAGAACCTCGGGCACGATCTGCTCCTCGACCTACGCCGCGCCGGTGGCTCGGGGCTTTCCTTCTCCGGGGTATTCGAATTCGTCAGGGTGATGGAGGAGCACTCGGAGGCCTTCCCCAGCAAGGTCGCGCTGCTCGGGTCAAAAGGTTCCAGGTCCGCGCCTTCCTCGGCTTCGAGGAGGCGATTTACTGGCGCCACGGGCCGCCGACTGCTATCGAGGAGATCGCACCGGACGGCGACGCGGTCAGCGAATCCAGGTCTCCAGACCCCGGTCCGTAAAACCGAAGTGCACGACTTCGGCGTCGTGCGCTTCGATGGCTTCGATCACGTCGTGACGGCAGTCGAAGCCGGCGAAGAAGAACATGAAGCCGCCGCCGCCCGCCCCAGAGACCTTGCCGCCGAGCGCCCCGGCCGCCTTTGCGGCCTGGTAGATCGCATCGAGGTGGGGTGTGGTGATTCCACCGGCCATCCGCTGCTTGATACGCCACGCTTCGTCGAGCGTGGTGCCGAACGCCTGGAGGTCGCCGGTGAGTAGGTGGCGCTTCATCTTGGAGGCGAGGGCCTTCGTTTCGTCCATGGCTGCGAGCGCGTCGGACGCGCCCTGCTTCACGTTCTGGATCTGCTGCTCGATGATGGTCGAGGACAGGCGGCTGCGGCCCGTCCACGCGAGGACGAGGGCATACTCGAGTTCCCAGATCGTTTCGTCAGGGATGCGGAGCGGGTTGACGAGCACGTCGTCGCCGCGGAACTCCATGAAATTGAAGCCGCCAAAGGCCGCTGCGTACTGGTCCTGCCGCCCGCCTTGCATCGCGAGGTCTTCGCGCTCAACGCGATAGGCAAGCCGCGCCATCTCGTAGCGGTCGAGGCCTGTCTGGAGCCACGCCTCGAAGGCGCCGATCAGGGCCACCACCATCGTGGACGAGGCGCCGAGGCCGGAGCCGGGCGGCGCGTCCGTGTGCGTGAAGAGATCAAAGCCCTGCCCCGGCTTGCAGGTCGCGACCTCCATCCCCTGCATCACGCCAACGGCGAGCGCCATCGCCTCGGTATCCGTCGGCGGTCCGTCGCTGGCGTCGAACTCCAGGGCTTCGTCGTAGTCGAGCGAGCGGAGACGAACGCGACCGGTGTCGGTCGGGATGAGCGTGACGTAGGCGTGGCGGTGGATGGCCGCGTTGAGGACGAGGCCGCCGCGCGTGTCGGCGTAGGGCGAGACGTCGGTGCCGCCGCCGCCGAAGGCGATGCGAAGCGGCGCGCGGGCGCGGATGGTGGGCAAGGGCTAGCGGGATGAGCGCAAGGAGCAGGATGCCGCGAAGCTAACAGCGATGGAGCCTCCAACGGCGGTCCTGTTTCCTATCCCCCATGTCCTATCGCCTCCGCGGCCCGTGCATAGTCCTCCGGCGTGCCGATGTCGAGGAAGGGGGCGTCCGGGAAGCGCCTCGCCCACAGCGTCCCGCGAGCCACCAACTCGGGGAAGACGACGCGCTCCAGGCTGACCTTCTCGTTCGGGGGGATCGAACCCAGGACGCTCGGGGCGAGCACGTACACGCCCGCGTTGATCCAGACGGGCTTCTCCCCCGTGCCCGCCGTGTCCTTTTCCGCAAACCCCGTTACGCGCACCGGGTCGTCTGGAGAGGCGGCGAAGAGAACGCGGCCGTAGCGGTCGGCATGCGTCACACGGGCGAGCGCCAGTGTGGCCTCGGCGCCGGGCGCGTTTCGATGGGCCTCGACCAGCGTGATCACCGCGCCGCCGAAGAACGTGTCGCCGTTCATCGCCACGAAGGGGGTGTCGAGCCCGGCGTGTCTGGCAGCGTGAGCCAGCGCCCCGCCTGTTCCGAGGGGCGTCGTCTCCTGTACGCAGCGCACGCGAACGTCCTCCGGCGCATGGGTCTCGACGAAGGCCGCGATCTGCTCGCCGAGGTAGCCGGTCGACAGCACCACGTCGTGTACACCCTCGGCGGCGAGGCGGCGCAACAGGTGCCCCAGAAACGGCTGCCCGGCCACCGGGGCCAGCACCTTCGGCCGGTCGGCGACGACCGAGCGGAGCCGCGTGCCGAGGCCTCCGGCAAGAATGACGACGGGAATCATGCGGAAGACAGAGGAGGAAGACGGAGGGTGGAAGGTAGCGTTTACGGGGTGCTCTTCACCGTCCAGAGGGCTTCCAGCGCCTCGTAGAGGCGGTCCCAGGAGTACTTCGTGCGCTCGCGGCGGACACCCCCGGCCAGCGTGGCCTCCAGATCCTCCTCGAAGAAGCGGACGATGGCGGCAGCAAGGGCTTTCGGTTCCTCTGGCGGGACGACTAGCCCGGCTTCGCCATCAGGAACGATCTCGGCCAGGCCGCCGACATCGGTTGTGATGACGGGACGGCCGAAGTGGAAGGCGATCTGCGCCACGCCGCTCTGCGTCGCTGAGACGTACGGCTGCACCACCACATCGGCGGCGCCGAAGTAGCGGCCAACTGCTTCGTCGGGGATGTAATCAGCCTCGAAGCGGACGGCCGCGCCGAGGGGCGCAGCCTGCGCGCGGAGCGCGACCTCATCGGCGTAGAACTCGCCCGCCACGACGAGCTTGGCTTCGGGCAACCGCTCCCGCACACGCGCCATTGCATCGAGCAGAACGTGCAGCCCTTTGTAGCGCCGAATGAAGCCGAAGAACAGCAGCACGGGCGCCTCGGCCGGAAGACCAAGTGTCGCGCGGGCCTCGGCTTTCGGGATGGCCTCGCCGAATACGTCGTAGACCGGGTGTGCCACCTGCCGCACCGGCACACCGAGGCGCAGCGACTCGACATCGCGGCGGACCTGATCCGACATGACGATCAGCCCGTCGCAGGCCCCGAGGACGTAGCGACCGAGCGCGCGGTCGCCAGGACGCCGCTCGTGTGGCAGCGCGTTGTCCACCACGGCGAGGACCTGGATGTCACGCTTGCGGAGCCGCCGCGCCAGCGTCCCGAACGCCGGCGCGAAGAACGGCATCCAGTACTTGAACACGACAACATCGGCGCGGTCGTCTGCGATCTGGCGCGCGGTGCGTGTCCATGTCAGCGGGCTGAGCGGATCGAGCAGGCGGGGAGCCGTGAGGCCGTCGGGCGGGCCGTCTTCGAGTTGCGTCTTGCCGGGAAAGAGGCGCTCGGGGTATTGCCGCCGGAAGGTGTACGCGCGAACGGCATGGCCTCGTGCCGTTAAGCCGCGCGCCATCGTTCGTAGAAAGTGCGCGATGCCGCCGCGATACGGCGAAAACGGGCCGACGAGGGCGATCTGTCGGGCGGATACACCCGTCGCTGTCCGAGTTTTGTCGGGCCCGCGCAGTTCCCCTTGCATGACAATGACGGCGGCTGTTTAATTGAGAGCGCGGGGCGGCAGGGTCGTGTGAACGGCAGTGCGTCGGCGGATCATCCCGATTCCGCCCCGCTCCCTTCCCCTCATGGCTACGCTCCCGCTCGCAGTACGCCGCTCCCGGCTGCTGCTCCTCCTCGTTCTTCTCCCGCTCCAGGCGGGCGCCCAGAATCTACCGCTGACAGCGCTGCCGTTTTTGGAGATTCCCTCCTCGCCGATGACCAGCGCGATCGGTGGGGCCGGGGTGGCACTCACGGAAGCCGATGCCTACGGTTTTCTCTCCAATCCAGCGCACCTCGGCCTCCAGGCGCGCAACACGCGGGCGGCTAGCGCGCTCTACCCCGGCGGCTCCACCGACTGGCTCCAGGTTGGCGATCTCACGCTCGGAAGCAGCGCACTCAACGTTGGTTTCGAGGCGAAGGTGCTGGGCACGCCGCTGACCGTCGGCGTCGGCCTGGCTCAGACGGCCCTGCGCTTCGGCGAGCGCGCAGCGATCAACGCGCAAGGGGAATCCATCGGCGCCTACGAGCCGGTGGACCGTTTCCGAGCCCTCGCCCTCGGCGCGGCTACGACGGGTCCGGTTCGCCTGGGCCTCGGCGCGACGGCCCGCCACGTCGTCTCGACCGACCGCGCGGTGGTGGAGGCCGACGGGATCAGCACCTCGAACATCTGGGGCATCACCTTCGATCTCGGCCTGCTCGCCGACGCGGATGTCACGGCGCTGCTCGGGCACCCGACGCTCGGGGTGTTGCGGCCCGCCCTGTCGATCTCGGCAGGCTATGCGCAGGCCAACATCGGCGGGATGGTGGGCTACTCGGGCGCGCCGAGCCAGCCGCTGCCCCGCACCGCGCGCCTTGGCTGGTCGCAAACGCTCGGCTTCGACCTACCCACAGCCATCGGACCGTTCCGCCTGGTTGAGGAGACGAGTTCTGTGCAGGCCGAGCACTCGCTCGTGCGCCGCACGGAGACGGGCTATGGCTACCGGCCAGTGCTTGGCGACATGAACGTGTTCCAGCACGCGCTGCTCGGCCGCGGCAACGAGGTGGTGACCGGGCGCCGTGGATTCCGTCTGGAACTAGGTGAAACCGTTGCGTTCAGCCGAGGCTCCTTCGACGGCTGGGGCTTCGAGGAGGTGCAGACGCGGGGTTTCGAGTTGCACCTCGCCGGGCCACTCAAGGCCGCGGCCCTCATGACCGGTTCGGATCGTCTCGCCGCCGTCGCCACTCGGTTCGATGTGCGCTACACGCGGTCGGTCTATTTCGCGGGCGAACTCAACGAGAGCACCTTCCACGGCCTCTCGCTCACCGTGACGCGCTAGTCGCGGATTCAGCGCAGGCTCGTATCCTCGGGCGTCTTTCCCCCGCCCCCATGCCTGCTTCTGACTGCTTCGTCTCTGTAGACGTCGAGACCTCCGGCCCGAGCCCGAGCCGCCACGCGCTGCTCTCCATCGGGGCCTGTCTCGTGGAGTCGCCTGACGACGGCTTTTACGCCGAACTCAAGCCGGGCGACGCCGAACGCCTCCCCGAGGCGATGGCCGTGAGTGGGCTCGATGCAGTCCGGCTGGAGCGTGAGGGTCTCGCCCCGGCCGCCGCCTTCGCTGCGTTCGCTGCGTGGCTGGATGCAGTCGTTCCCAAGCAGGCGCGACCCGTCTTCGTCGGGTTCAACGCATGTTTCGATTGGCTGTGGATCTGCGATGGCTTCCACCGGCACCTCGGCCGTAATCCGTTCGGCCACGCCGCACTCGACATCAAAGCGCTCTACATGGGGCGCACGGGTTCCGCGTGGTCCGAAACGGGTTTCACGGCCGTCGCGGCGCACGTCGGGCTGCTCATTGACGCGCTTCCGCACCACGCCCTCGATGACGCCCGCTTGCAGGCCCGCGTCTTCCGTGCTCTCCTCGACAAACCAATCTGATCATGACGACCGCCCGCCTCCACGACCTCGTCGAATCGGCCCAGGCCCTCGGGGTCGAACTGGACGAACAGGAAGCTGCCGACTGGCTCGCTGCGATGAATGACGCCGAGGCCGAGGCCCTCCAGGTGGATGCCGCGCACGGCGTCTTCGGTCACCGCGTCGCCCTGCTCGACTTCGACCCGAAAGCCCTCGGGCGGCTCCGCGCCATCGGCAAGATCGTGGGCATCGAGGCGCGTCCGCCGCACGTAGAGACAGCGCTAGCCCTCGCGGGCTCGCTCGCGCAGAGCCGCATCCAGGCCCACCCCGGCGACTGCGACTACTTTCAGCGCGTCAACATCAAGGCGGAGACGCGCGAGGCGGCCGCGCACATCCTCGCCGAGGTCATGCGCGAGAAGGTGCTCGCCTTCACCCACGGCCCTGGCTACCACCTCACAAACGTGCAGATCGGCTCGTGGCCCGAAGCTGTCGAGCGTGGCGGCAAGATTCGTAAGGCGGGCTATCCCATCGCCTGGACCATTGACGAGGTGCGCGCCGCGCGCCTGCACGCCCTCACGACGGACGGGAAGGATCTAGAGATCGCCTGGGCCGATGCAGCCTTCGACCCGGGTTGGACCAAACTCGACTGGGTCGTCGCCGACCCCGAGCGCGGTGGTCTCGTGAGCGCCTCCAACGTCCTCGACGTGACGTGGGAAGCACCCGATGGCAGCATCACGCCCCTCGACGGGTTCCTCGATTCCTACTTTCAGGAGGTCTATCTAGACAGCGCCGCCCTGCCCGTTTTCGCCAAGCTTGCCGGGCACGTCTCCGATGATGCCCTCGGCGAGTACGTGGACGCGATGGAGTACGAGGCCAAGAAGTACCTGAAGGAGCCGGCCAACTACGGC
>JABDIZ010000156.1 GCA_013003465.1 Rhodothermaceae bacterium | reverse complement strand
ATCATGCAGTCCATCGTGCCGCTGATCTTCCTGCTGTTCCTGATCCCCGGCGTGGTGTACGGATACGTGGCGGGCGTCTTCCGGAAATCCAAGGACATCGTGGACGCGATGACGAAGGCGATGGAAGGCATGGCCTACTACGTGGTGATGGCGTTCTTCTGCGCGCTGTTCGTGAACGCCTTCGGCACGTCCAACATCGGCGCGCTGCTGGCCGTCAAGGGCGCGGCGTTCTTGCAGGCGTTGGCCCTTCCCGGCGGGCTGACGATCATCGGCATCATCTTCCTGACGGCGTTCGTGAACCTGTTCGTGGGCTCGGCGAGTGCCAAGTGGGCGCTCCTCGCGCCGATCTTCGTGCCGGTACTGATGCAGGTGGGCCTCTCGCCCGAACTGACGCAGGCCGCCTACCGCGTGGGCGACTCGTCCTCGAACATCATCACGCCGCTGATGCCCTACTTCCCGCTCGTGGTGGTGTACTGCCAGCGCTACGTCAAGAAGACAGGCATCGGGACGCTGACCTCGATCATGCTGCCCTACAGCGTGACGTTCCTGGTGATCTGGACGGCGTTCCTGCTCCTCTACTGGATGCTCGGTCTCCCCCTCGGCCTCGGCGCGTCGTATGCATACCCTGCCCCGTGATCGCAACGGAGAGACTATGGAGGACCTAGCGGTAGGGCCTGCACGCGGCCGGAGCAGGAGCCACGGATACGAGAGCCCCACGGCGGACCACCGGAGCGCCTTCAGCACTCGATTGTTCGACTCAACTAGCGCGTTTCGGAATAGACACTCTACAAAAGCAGGCGCACCGCTCGAAAACCGCCCCCTCCTGCCGGGCGACCCACGCGCAGATTAGATGCTCGCTGACCAAGCAGAAAGGCATGGCCATGTTCAGCTTGCTGCGCGCGGCCTTTGCACAGCTTCACCCTGCACCGATGGAAGACCAGGCATGTGGTTCCCGCATACCGCACCAAAGACGCCTTTCATCGCATAGCCATTGCGTCGTGGGTCACCAGGGTGGATTATGGCGGTGTACGAGCAAGACCATCGCCCTACTCATCCCTGCTCCTCGAGGGCCGCTATGCCTCCCTTGATTCGCCGTGCTCTTGCCCCCTGCTTGTTGCTTTGGAGCCTGGCGGCTCCACTGCCAGCGGCCAGCGCTCAGAGCTCCGATCCGTGGGTTGAGGATGCGCAAGCCCTGGCAAACGCGCTGCGTACCCAACACGCGAAGGTGGACTGGCTCACGCCACTCGACGCCTTCGAGCAGACCGTGGAAGAGACACTCCAGCAGATCGCCTCCGTTGAAACGGATGAAGCCCGCGTGGTCAGTCTGATGCATCTGATCGCCTCCGTGCGGGATGGGCATACGGTACTGGCCTCCGCGTCCCGGTACGAGCAGTTCGGATGGCTCCCCTTCTCGGCGCTCTGGCTCGATGATGGCCTCTTCATTCGCCGGGTCCCCGCCGCCTATGCGGAACTCCTCGGTGGGAAGATCCTCGCCGTGAACGATCACCCGATTGAGAGCGTGATGGACCGCCTCCGCCCGTACGTACCGCATGGCGTAGACGCCCGCTTTCGGCGGTGGGCGCCCAGCTACCTCCATCTGCCCGGGTTGCTGTATGCCCTTGGCCTGGCCGATTCCGCCGAAACCGCCCGTCTCACGGTACGCCTGCGCAACGGCCAGGTCGCCACGCGCTCCTTCACGAACACCAGTGATGAAGAGGCGGAAGCCCTGCCGTTTGTTTCGTTGGACGATACGTATCCGTCCACCCTCCTCCGCTTTCAGGACCCGGATTGCCTGTATCAACTCACGGCTCTGCCTGAGGAGCGCGCCGTTTACGTCAACTACCGACGCATCGGTGTGGACGACGCCGAGAGCCCGTGGGACTTTGCCAACCGGCTGGTCGCTCTGCTCGAAGCCGACGGCGTTGATCGTCTGGTCCTCGATCTCCGCGACAACGGCGGCGGCGGCTACCAGTGGGCTGCACACCTCGGCCCGATGCTCGCCCACCTGCCTCGCATCAATCGCCGCGGTGGCCTCTACCTCCTCATCGGCCAGCGCACTTTTTCCGCTGCCATCGATGTGGCCAATTGGTTCCAGTTGCACACCGAGGCCCTCTTTGTAGGTAGCCCAGCAGGCGGACGCCCCGTCACTCCCGGTGATGACGACCCCAGCACGCTGCCTCACAGCGGCCTGACCGTCAACATTTCGCGTGCCTATGAAACGAGCACGTTCATGGGCGATGCGCGGGATAGCTGGCAGCCGGATATCGCTGTTTCCGAGACGATGGCCGATCGGCTCGCAGGCCGCGATGCAGCCCTGGAGGTTGCACTCGCCCATCAACCGGAGCCATTGCCTACGGCACCCGTCGCGCTATCCTGGCTGGGCCGCTATCGCTTCGAGCCCGATGCCGATCTCGTCATCGAACAGGAAGGCAACCGGCTGATCGCTACAGCCTTCCCACGCCTACGCCTCGCGCTACACCCAGTGGGCGAGCGTCGGTTTGCCACACGCGTTCCTGGCCTGACCTTCACCGTTGCCGGGGACGGCCAATCCATCACCCTCGGGTTGCCGGGCGGTCAGACCCGCACACTTGAAGAGTTGCCTGCGGAGCAACGCTCAGGCTGGGAACTGTTCCGCGACGGGCGCTACGCCGAAGCGGAAGCGGCCTTCTGGCAGGTGTTAGCCGAGTACCCGGACCTCCAGGGACTGTCGGATGGAGCCCTCCCAAGCGAGGCTATTCACGCGGTCTTCCGCGTGCGCCCCGACGTGGGTGTAGAGGCCTCCCGGCAGGTCGGAGGCGAGTTGGTGCGCATGTGCATCCGCCTCCATCCCGAGGGCGAAACGCCCAACTGCGAGTTCTCCCTGCGCTTCTACGAATGATTCAGGGCCAGTACACCGTCAGGCGGCGGCGAGCAAGCGGTCCTTGAATCGCTCGGCGAGGTCGTTGGCCTCCTTCTCGGTGCGCGCCTCGGTGTAGATGCGCACGATGGGCTCCGTGTTGGACTTGCGCAGGTGCACCCAGCAATCGGCGAAGTCGATCTTGACGCCGTCCTCGGTCGACACCTTTTCCCCCGCGTACTGCACGGCAATCTTGTCGAGCAGCGTGCCGGGGTCGAGGCCGTCCGAGAGCGGCAGCTTGTGCTTGGCGATGTGGTACTCGGGGAGCCCCGCGCGCACCTCGGAGAGCGACTGGCCCGTCTCCGCGAGGTGCTGAAGCACGAAGGCCGTGCCCACGAGCGCATCGCGGCCGTAATGGAGGTCGGGCAGAATGACGCCGCCATTGCCCTCGCCGCCGAGCACGGCCCCGTGTTCCTGCATCGCCTTGACCACGTTGATCTCGCCCACGGCGCTGCGGATCACCGGCTGCCCGTAGCGCGCCATCACGTCCTCAATGGCCCGGCTCGACGACAGGTTGGTGGCGAAGGGCCCCGGCGTCTTGCGCATCAGGAAATCGGCGGCCACTACTTGCGTCAGCTCCTCACCGAAGAACGTGCCGCCGTCCTGGACAAACGCGAGCCGGTCGGCATCCGGGTCTACGACGATGCCGAGGTCAGCGCCGGTGTCGCGGACACGCGCCATGATGCCGCCGAGGTGCGCGGGCAACGGCTCCGGGTTGTGGGCAAAGTGGCCCGTCGGCTCGCCGTTGAGCACGTCGATCTGCTCGACGCCGAGCGCCCGCAGCAGGGCTGGAATCGCAAAGCCGCCGACCGAATTGATCCCATCCACAACGACTGTGAAGTCGCGCGCCCGAATCACCTCGGGGTCGATGGTGGGCAACTCCAGGATGCGCTGGATGTGGAGGTCGAGGAAATCGGCCGCGCGGTAACTCCCGAGGGCTTCGTGCCCGACCGTGTAAGCGGATACCGGCTGCTCGGCCATGGCAATCACGGCTTCGGCTTCGCCGGGACTCAGGAACTCGCTTGCAGCGTTGAGCAGCTTGAGCGCGTTCCACTCGGCCGGGTTGTGCGACGCCGAGAGGATGACGGCTCCATCGGCCTTCGCCTCCAGTACGCCCATGGCCGTCGTGGGCGTCGTGGCGAGGCCCGCATCCACCACATCGCATCCGACGCTTTGCAGCGTGGCCGTCACGAGACGAGCACATACCTCGCCCGTCGTCCGTCCATCCCGCCCCACCACAACGAGCGGCCGTTCGGCCTCCGTCTGCTGGCGGCACCACGCCCCGAAGGCGGCGGTGTAGCGAACGAGTACGTCGGGGTCGAGTCCGTCGCCGAAGACGCCACGGATGCCGGAGATGGACGCGATGAGAGGCATGAGCTGGAAGTACGGGAGGAAAAAGGCTGAGGGTGCGGGAGGAGGATAAGGCACTCCCGCACCCCTATGCCCCCGCCTACTCACACCCGGCGAAGCAAACTCGCCCTCTATTCATGAAACGCACGAGCCGTCGGGCGTTGATTAGCGAGCCGTCGCGCCCTCTTGCGCTTTCGCCCGATGCCCATGCAGCCTTCGCCCTCTCGTCTCGCTGCCGCCGATGCCGACTTCGCCGTGGCTTCTGTCCGTGCGCGCTTCGCTGATCTCAAGGAACTGCTCAAGCCGGGCATTTCGGGCTTCGTCGTGGTCACGGCAGCCGCCGGCTACTTGCTCGGCACACCGGGGGCTGGAAGCATTGACTGGGGCGTGTTGATCGGGCTGCTGCTCGGCACAGCCATGACCTCGGGGGGCGCAGGCGCGCTCAACCACGTAGCAGAGCACCGGCTGGATGCGCTGATGCACCGCACGCAGAACCGGCCGATTCCCGCAGGGCGCATCGGACGGAGCCTGGCGCTGGTCTACGGGCTCGTGTTCGCCCTCGGTGGCCTTCTGGTGTTGGCCCTGACGACCAACACCCTCACCGCAGTGCTGGCTGCGGCGACGGTCGTGCTCTACATCGCGATCTACACCCCCCTCAAGCGGCGAACCCCGCACAATACGCTCGTCGGTGCGATTCCCGGCGCCCTCCCTACCCTCGGCGGCGTTACCGCCGCGACAGGGACCCTCACCGC
>JABDIZ010000137.1 GCA_013003465.1 Rhodothermaceae bacterium | reverse complement strand
ATTGCGTACCGTCACGGGAATCTCTACCGTTGCTCCCTGCGTTTGCGGTGGGCCGAGTTCCACCACGAGGTCTGCAGGCCCGGCTGGGCCCGCCAGGAACTGGTACCCCAGGTAGCCGACGACGAAGAGTACGATTGCAGCGCCGGCGGCGGTCACGGCCCACTCGAGAGCATTCTTGTCCTTGCTCTGAGAGGAAGACGAATCTGACGACCGGTTCGTGTCGCCGTTACCTGAGCCTTCAGGGTTGGGTTCTGCTTGTGCGTCGGGTTGCTCCTGGGCTTGGTCAGCCATAGCCACAGTAGAGGTTAGAGGAGGAGGCGCCCCACGGCGGCACCGAGGGTAGCAGGCAGCGCTAAGTAGACCGTCATGCAGAGGAAGGCGGTCAAGCCAGTCCCCCCGAACCGCCCCACGCTCCAGAGCAGAATCCCAGAGACGACCAAGCCAATGGCGTAGGTCACGACCGCGTCACCAAACGGCCCCCCGATATACAGATCGCTTTGCCCCTGGCGAGCGCCCCGAAAATCAAAGTAGCTCTCGACCCCGAGAGCGAGGAGGAACGAGAGCACGATCATGCCGAAGACCGCCGTGGGGGGAGCCTCGAGCGCAGCAATCATCACCTCCTGCGTAGGCGTGAACCCGGCCACGATGATCATCGCCCCGAGGACGGAGTAGGCGATGTCGTGGATGTAGCCATGCTGCGGTTGCTCCCCGCCAGAGCTCTGCTGCTCCTCGTTCGGGTCCTGCCCGAGTTGGGTCGAACCGATGACGACACCGATGGACGTGGTAAGTCCTTCGATGGTGAGCCGGGAAACAAACTCGAGGAACGAGATGGTCCACGGTAGCTGCCCAAGCAACTTGAGTACCACGAAGGCTACGACGAAGCCAAGTGCGAGCGCCTCTAGTGCCTCAAACGCATTGTACAACAGGGACCGGTCCTTATGAAGCCCTGCTGCGCGTAGGCCACGAGCACGGCCAGGGTGCCTAAGGTCGCAATGACAAGTACATAAGGCGCCGCGATGAAGCCCTGCCACCAGATCTCAATCGTATAGAGCGGCGCCAACGCAAAGATCATCCCGCCCACGATGCCCCGGCCATACCCCTTGAGTGTCTTGCTGACAGGGCGGGTCGATGGCTTAGACATGAGGGAGAGGGGCGGGTACGGGGCTGGAAGAAAGCACGAAGGGCTGTATCTGTGCAAGCGCTTCGTCGAGGCATGGCCTGCTCGCGGAGCGCTCATCGTCTCCGTCCAGCCTAACGCAGGGACCAGTCTGATGGCATGCCAGGCGCACCCCGCCAGTACGACCGGAGTAGGGCCCGCACAGGGCTACAGGTCACCTTCGTAGAGGATGACCTGGATGCCCGTCGGGTCGTCCAGATACAGGTAGGTGCTGCCCCAGGGCCGCGGGGTGGGGCCGCGAAAGGCAACCCGGCCGCGGAGTTTCTCGACGATGGCCGAGAGGTCGTCCACGCGAAACTGAAGGCTGAGTCCCCGATAGGCCGGTGCGGTGTCGGTGTAGGCGAGCTCGAGAAAGGCTTCGCTGTGGACCGAGGGGCCCAGTCCAAGGATGGCACCGTTGCCGTCGTCCCACGACTGGAGCACCGTCATCCCGAGATAGTCCACGTAGAAGGCGAGGCTTTCGCGAACGAAGGGCGTCTCGATGCGTGTTTTCAGGCCGGTCACAGGAGGTGCGCGCGAAGGAGCCTCCCAAGCAGTGCACGCGGCACGCTCAGGAGACTTACGGACAAGGTAGAGGCCTCGATCAGGCGACCGTCACCTCGTCGTTGAGGTACACGTCCTGAATCGTGTTGAGCAGTTCGACGCCCTCGGCCATCGGGCGCTGGAACGCCTTGCGCCCCGAGATCAGGCCCATGCCGCCCGCGCGCTTGTTGATGACGGCCGTGCGCGCGGCCTGCCCGAAGTCGTTGCTGCCCGAGCCACCGCCCGAGTTGATGAGGCCTGCCCGGCCCATGAAGCCGTTCGCCACCTGGTAGCGCGTCAGGTCAATCGGATGGTCGCTCGCCAGTTCGGAGTAGATCCGCTCGTCGAGCTTGCCGTAGGACGAATCGCCCGAGTTGAGGGCCTTGTAGCCGCCGTTGTTTTCGGGCTGCTTCTGCTTGAGAATGTCGGCCTCCAGCGTCGCGCCGATGTGGTTGGCCTGCCCGGTGAGGTCGGCGCTGGCCTCGTAGTTGGTGCCGTTGACCTTGAAGCCGCTGTTACGGAGGTAGCACCACAGGATGGTCGCCATACCCAGTTCGTGCGCGCGGGCGAAGGCCTCGGACACTTCCTGAATCTGGCGGTTCGAGTCGGCGCTGCCGAAGTAGATCGTCGCGCCGACGGCCACGCAGCCCATGTCGTACGCCTGCTCGACGGGCGCGAACATGATCTGGTCGTACGTGTTGGGGTACGTCAGCAGTTCGTTGTGGTTGAGCTTGAGGATGAACGGAATCTTGTGTGCGTACTTCCGCGCCACCAGTCCGAGCACGCCGTAGGTCGAGGCCACCGCGTTGCAGCCGCCTTCGATGGCCAGTTCGACGATACCCGCCGGGTCGAAGTAGGCCGGGTTCTTGGCGAACGAGGCGCCCGCCGAGTGCTCGATGCCCTGGTCCACGGGCAGGATCGAGAGGAAGCCGGTGCCGCTGAGGCGGCCGTTGTCGTAGAGCGCCTGGAGCGAGCGCAGAACGGGAACCGGGCGGTCGGAGGCCGCCCAGACGCGGTCCACGAAGTCGGGGCCGGGGAGATGGAGGCGGTCCTTGGAGATTGCCGGATTCGAGAAGCCGAGCAGGTCGTCGGCTTCGTCGCCGAGGAGTTCTTCGAGACGGGAGGTCGTGACTTCAGCCATCGGGAGATACAAGGTCTGAGGTGGAGGTGAGCGAGCAACCCACAATATAGAAGCCCCGGCCTTGATTCGGCGCGAGCACGTCCGGTGCCGGCGCGTTTTCCGTTGCGAGCAGCAGGCCTCTCCACTGAGGCGTCAGGCGAGCCGCAGCGTACTGACTTCCGTGGGGATGCGCTCGGGATTCGCCAGGGCCTCAGGAAGCCACGAGGCGAGGAGCGGCGCGGTCAGGAGGCCCTTCGCGCCAAGACCGGTGAAGACCCACACGCGCGGTGCGCCCGGCAGTGGCCCCAGCAGCGGCAGGCGCTTCGGCGAGGCCGTACGGGGCACAGTGAGGCGGACGCCAGCGCGGGCATCGAGAACCGACGCGTCGGCGAGGGTGGCAAGGAGGGCCGCCGCTTTTGCACGCAGCTCCAGGCTCTGCGTCGGGTCCGGATCTACATCCGCAAACGTGTGCTCGAACGTCGCGCCAACGATGAGGGCGTCGGCGTCCGGCACCACGTAGACGCCGCCGGAAAGGGCAGGCAACGTGGTCGGGAGATTAGGGGGCCGAGCGAGTCTGACGGTCTGCCCTTTGACGCGATGGAGCGGTAGCGTCTCCAGGGCAGGAAAGGCCTGGAAGCCATCGCCGATCGCAAGCAGCAGGGTGGCAGCGTCGAGGGCGTCGCCCTGCGTGGTCTGCACGCGGACGCCGGTCGTGGTGCTCGTCCAGGCGCGCAGCGCGGCATGCGGATGTAGCGTCGCGCCGTAGGTTTGTGCAGCGGCGAGCAGCGCTTCGACCATCGCCGGGATCGACACCGTGCCGCCGTCCGAAATCCACAGCGCGCCGTGCGGCGCGACGACCTCGGGCCAGCGCTCGTGTGTGGCTTCAGCACCATGCCACCGTGCGGCGTCGGGGAACGCAGCCGCCGCGTCGGCAAATGCCTCCGCCTGCCGGGCATCCCGCGCTGGGCGAAGTACGCCGGTGTTGTGAAAGAGTGCGGTAGCCCTAGCGACTTCGAGCGTTGCGTGAAGTGCGACAAGCGCCTCCGTACGGCGCCACGCGGAGTGCGCCTTCCGACCCATGAACGGATTGACGAGGCCCGCGGCAGCGCCCGAGGCGCCCTGGCCGGGCTGCCCCGCATCGAGGACGAGCACCCGGCGGGTGGGGGCGAGGTGGAGCGCGGCGCAGGCCCCCGCCAACCCCGCTCCGGCTATGATCACGTCGGCATCCACAGACGGCGGAGGACTATCTTCGAAGCACCGAAGCTACCTGCCCTCGCTATGCCCCGCCTGCTTCTGTGGATCCTGCTCGTCGGCGGACTCCTGGCCTGCGGACCCGATGCGACCGGATCCGTTGAGACTCCTGACGCGCCCCTCGCCCAGGCCGCGATGGCCGAGGCCGATACGTCTCGCTTCGACGGCATTCCCTCGGGGGCTGAGGTCGTAGCCGAACGGCTACCCACCATCGCTGCGTCGCTCGGGGACGACCCGGCCGGAATCGCGCTGCTTCAGGCCTTCGCTCGGCGCGCCCTCTATCCGCAGACCATCCAGACTCCCGATCATCTCGCCGAGGTCTTCGCCCTGCGCGACTCGGTGATCGCGCACCTCGACCCACGCGTGGAGGACTATTTCTACACACGGGAAGATTTCGATGCGCAGATGCGCTTCGTGGAGGAGGCCGAAACGGCTGGATTGGAACCACTCCAGGCCGAGGGGTTCATCCTCGGTGTCGCTGAAGGGGTGCTGTTGCCCGAGCAGGTGGACGCGCTCGGCACGCCCGACTTCCGTCGCTACACGCAGTTTCGGGCCGCGCTCGCCCGTTCCCGGAGTGGCGAATACCCGTACAGCACCATGGAACCCCTGCGGCAGGTGGTGCTCCACGGCGAAGCGCTCCGTCGGGACCATTCAGACAGTCGGTATGCCGCCGCGATCCGAGAGGAGTTCGAGCGGGCGCTCCTGACGTTTATGAGCCTGCACCGTGCCGGGGATGCTGGAGAGCAGAGCTGGTTCGTCGGCCCAGCCACAACCGAGTTTTACCCCTGGGCCTCCGACGATGCTGCGCACCGGGCCTTTATCAAGGAGAACACCGACTCGCAGTACCACCGCATCGTGGAGGCGTTGCTCGAATTGCCCTCCGATGCGAGCGGGGCATCGCTCGACGCACTGGTGATCGACACGGGAAGCGAGGAAGCCATGCGCCAGGTCGTGCTGGATCACCTCGACCGCAACCACGATGTGCTCAGTGTCTTGCGGATGCCGGGCGATGAGGGATCGCCCTATGCGGCCGTCTATCGCTACTTCCCGACGGGCGACGCGCGCGTGCAGGAGGCCATCCGTTCCGCCGAATGGATCGGTCTGGATCCGCAGGTCGTCACGATGCTGCGTCCGGATCCCTTCGGCGATATCGAGAATTGAGCGGCGATGAGCGAACGGGAGGCTGAGGTCGTCGTTGTGGGCGGCGGCATCGTGGGGCTGGCCGTCGCGTGGCGGCTGGCGCAGCGCGGCCACACCGTAGATGTGTTCGAACAGGGCGAACTGGGCCGAGGCGCATCGTGGGCAGCAGCCGGGATGCTCGCGCCCACGGCCGAACTCGGCTTTGAGGAACTGGACCTCTACCGACTCGGGCGGGAAAGCCTGCGTCGCTGGCCGACGTTTGCGGAGGAACTCGAAGCCGCGAGCGGCCAACCGGTGGGCTACGATGCTACGGGCACGCTCGTCGTCGCGGATGACCGTGACAGTACCGAAGCGCTGCGCCGCCTCTATCGCTTTCAGCAGGAACACGCGGCCGCGTCTACGTGGCTGGCCGGATTCGAGGCGCTCGACCGCGAGCCCTTTCTGGCCCCAGGGCTTCCAGCGGCCGTGTTCTCACTGGAGGACCATCAGGTGGACCCCCGCGCCGTCGCACAGGCGCTCGTGCGGGTGCTCCGAGCACATGTGGCCGTTGCGGTGCACGAGCAGATCACAGTGCAAGCGATCGAGCCCGATGCCGAGACATCGGCGGTCGTGCTGGACGACGGGACGCGCATCATGGCGCGCGCAGTGGTACTGGCGGCGGGGGCGTGGACGCGGCGCATCGCCGGGCTGGAACCGAAACCGCCCGTGCGGCCGATCAAAGGGCAGGCGCTCGCGCTACGGGTGGCCGAGCCTTTCGCGCTGCGCCACGTCGTGCGCGGCCCCGACGCCTACCTCGTCCCGAAGGCCGACGGGCGGCTGATCGTCGGCGCGACGAGCGAGGAACAGGGCTTCGACACGCGCGTGACGGCAGGGGCGGTCTACCGCTTGCTCGAAGGGGCCGTCGCCGTCGTGCCCGGTGTCGAGGAGTTGGAAGTCATCGAGACCTGGGCCGGCTTGCGGCCCGCCTCGCGCGATCACGCGCCGCTGCTCGGGTTCGGCGCGGTGCCTGGCGTCGCCTTCGCCACAGGGCACTACCGCCACGGGGTGCTCCTTGCGCCCGTCACCGCCGATGAAATCGCAGCCGCCGTGGAGGCCCGCCTCGCCGGGTCCGTAGAAACCTCCGCGTGGCTGGCTCCGTTCTCGCCTGACCGGTTCAGCTGACTGAACCTTTCAGCTGACTGAACCTGATGTTCGATTCAGTAGCCTCTTAGATGACGGAGCTAACCGTATCCCCATTCTCCGTGCGTGTCAACGGCGACCCGCACGACGTACCGTCTCCTCTTACGATTGAGGGGCTGCTGCGTCACCTCGGTCGCAACCCCGAGACGCCTGGCATCGCCGTGGCTGTCAACGACGCGGTCGTGCGCCGCGCTGACTGGGCGATCACGGCCCTCGCCGACGAGGATCGCGTCGAGATCATTACGGCGTCACAGGGCGGATGAGCGTGATGGCTGAGTTGATAGACCCCGCGGTACTCGACCGAACCGACGTATGGCGCGTTGCTGGGCTGGAATTGCAGTCGCGCGTGCTCCTCGGCACGAGCCGCTACCCGAGCCTTCAGACGCTCCTCAACGCACTCGACGCCTCGGGCGCCGAACTCGTCACCGTCGCCATCCGCCGTATCAACCTCGCCGACGCGAGCGAAGACGAGAGCCTGCTCGGTACAGTCCGCGCACGCGGCGTTCACCTGCTGCCCAACACGGCGGGATGCTACACGGCGAAAGAAGCTGTTCTCACCGCGCAACTCGCCCGCGAGGCGCTCGAAACGAACCTCGTCAAGCTCGAAGTCATCGGTGACGACGAGACCCTCTACCCCGATGCCGTCCAACTCCTCAAGGCCGCGTCCGAGCTGGTCGCGGATGGCTTCCAGGTGTTCGCCTACTGCGGCGACGACCCCATCACCGCGCGCAAACTCGCCGACCTCGGCTGTGCGGCCGTGATGCCCCTCGCCGCGCCCATCGGCAGCGGCATGGGCCTCGTCAATCCGTACGCGCTCCGCATCATCCGCGAGCTGCTGCCCGACACGCCGCTCATCGTGGACGCGGGCCTCGGCACGGCCTCCGATGCGGCCCGCGCCATGGAACTGGGCTACGACGGCGTGCTCCTCAACACGGCCGTGGCGAGGGCCGAACATCCGGTGCTGATGGCCGAGGCCATCCGGCATGCTGTAGAAGCCGGGCGGCTGGCCTTTCGCGCCGGACGCATCCCACGCCGCCTCTACGCGAAAGCCTCGACACCCGACACGGGCCTGATCGAGGTGGACCGGGAGCGGTAGACGGTGGACGGAGGGAAGAAGTCGGTAGACCGCGGGCTGAAGCAGGCGTCGGCCGGGTTGCCCCGCCTGCTGTTGATTGCCGATGGGTTTGCGAGCGGGCGGCAGGGGCAGACCGCCGAGGCGGTTCAGGAGCGAGTGGTTCTGCTGGTGAAGGCAGGCGTCGCAGCCGTTCAGCTTCGAGATCACGCGGCCGAGGCGGAGAGCTTTGCCGTGGCCGTGCACGGACTGGTGGAACGACTGCGCGCCGTACGCCCTGATGTAGCGCTCTTGATCAACAGGCACGTGAAGGGGGCCGAGGCGCTTGGCACGGGGGCACACGTTGGACGGCGAGGCCCATCGGTCGCTGAGGCGCGGCAGCGACTCGGAGCAAAAGCGTTGCTGAGTGTTGCCGCCCACACGCTGGAGGAGGCCCGGCAGGCCGCCGAGGAGGGCGCCGATGTCGTGCTGTTCTCGCCTGTCTTCCCCACAGCGAGCCACCCCAAGGCAGAGCCTGCCGGACTCGATGCCTTGCGCCGGACCTGCGTTGCACTGCCCGACGTTCCGGTTGTGGCCCTCGGCGGCGTCACACCAAGCCGGGTTGCGCCGTGCCTCGATGCCGGAGCGCACGGCGTCGCGGTGCTCTCGGCCCTGCTCGATGCCTCCGATCCAATCCGAGCGGTTCGGGCTTTCCTCACGATGCTCCCCCCATGACCCCCACCCCCCCACACTCCCACCCCTCCATCCCCACGGCGCTCACCATCGCCGGGAGCGACTCCGGCGGCGGTGCGGGCCTGCAAGCGGACCTCAAGGCCTTCCAGGCCAACGGCGTCTATGGCATGAGCGTCGTGACGGCCGTGACGGCGCAGAACTCGCAGGGCGTGACAGCGGCTTTCGATCTGCCCACCGATCTCGTCACCGCTCAACTCGACGCCGTGGTGGACGATTTTCCCATCGGGGCCGTCAAGACGGGCATGCTCTCCTCGGCAGTGCTGATCGAAACGGTCGCCGACGGGTTGGAACGCCATCGCCTGACGCCAGTCGTGGTGGACCCCGTGATGATTTCGACGAGCGGGTTTGCGCTGCTCCAGCCCGACGACGTGGAGGCGCTGACGACGCGCATGCTGCCCCTCGCCGATCTGCTCACGCCGAACACGCATGAGGCCGAGGCGCTCGCCGGCTTTCCCGTGCGCACGCTTACGGACGCGCGTCGGGCAGCAGAGGCCCTGGTGACGAAGGGCTCGCGCGCCGTCCTCGTCAAAGGCGGGCACCTGGAGGGCGAGGGCGATGCCGTGGATGTGCTTGTGGATGCGGAAGGGGAGCGGCTCTACCGCGCGCCGCGCATCGACACGCCGCACACGCACGGGACCGGCTGCACCTACGCCAGTGCCATCGCCGCCAACCTTGCGAAAGGGTTCGCACTGCGCGAGGCCATCGCCCGAGCGAAGACCTACCTCACCGAAGCGATCCGCCACGCCTTGCCCCTCGGCCACGGGCACGGCCCGACGCACCACTTCTGGTTCCTGACGGGCGAAGAGGCCGTCAGCCACGGGGGCTGATGGTTGCGGGAAACTTCACTTGTGGGGCGCGAGGGCGGGCCTGTATCTTGGCAGCCCTCCGCAGCAACCCTGCACGTGCCCGTAGCTCAGCTGGATAGAGCGTCGCACTACGGATGCGAAGGTCGGGAGTTCGAATCTTCCCGGGCACGCTATACAGGACGCCGATCACTTCTGAGTGATCGGCGTTCGTGGTTTTCGGCGTTTTTACCCCTAAGAAAGCCGATTAGCGAGTCGCCGAACGGGGTTCGATAACTACCGTCGGCGAACACCAAGCCCGACGGCGAGATCGAAC
>JABDIZ010000051.1 GCA_013003465.1 Rhodothermaceae bacterium | reverse complement strand
CCGAGGCGGACGTTGCCGCGCTGTGCGCCGCCTGTGCCATCGACCATGGCATCGGTCCCGTCGCCGAGACCCCGGGTGGGGCGCGGGCAGGGTACGAGCGGTGGGAGACGTTCAAGCAGCATGGGCTACGCGGCTACCACCGGCTCCGTAACAATGCAGCTGCCCCCCCGCCAGAGGGCGTCAGCCGGCTCTCCCCCTATCTCCACCACGGCCACGTCTCTCCTTTCCGCATCGCTCGCGAGGCGGCTGCCGATGGGTCGGACGGGGCCGAGAAGTACCTCGACGAACTGCTCGTCTGGCGCGAAATGGCCTACAACTTCTGCTTCTACACCGACGAACTGGAGACGCTGGAGGCGCTGCCCGACTGGGCACGCGAGACGCTGGAGGCCCACGCCTCGGACGAGCGCGACGCGCTCTACTCGTGGGACCAGCTTGCGCGGGGCGAGACCGGCGACGCGCTCTGGGATGCCGCACAGCACTCCCTGCTCCGCCACGGCGAACTCCACAACAACGTGCGGATGACGTGGGGAAAGGCGCTCCTCCGGTGGACCCCGACCCCGAGCGACGCGCTCGCGATGCTCATCGACCTCAACCATCGCTACGCGCTCGACGGCTCCGACCCCAACTCGTACGGCGGGCTGCTCTGGGCGCTCGGACTTTTCGACCGCCCTTCGGGGACCGAGGTCCCGATCTACGGCACCGTGCGCACCCGCTCTACCGCCGATCACGCCGAGCGGCTCGATATGGACCGGTACGCGGGGCGAGTCACCCGGCCAGCGCACCCGGACGCCCCTTCGGTCGCCATCGTCGGCGCGGGCCTCTCCGGCCTGGTTGCCGCGCGCACCCTGTCCGATCAGGGCCTCGCGGTGCAGGTCTTCGACAAAGGGCGCGGCCCCGGCGGGCGCATGTCCACACGCCGCACCGATAACTTTTCTTTCGACCACGGAGCGCAGTATTTCACCGTACGCGACGACCGCTTCCGCCGCTACATCTCGGCCTGGCTCGACGAAGGTCTTGTGCAGCCGTGGGACGGTGCCATCGGGGTGGCAAAGGAGGGAACGATCGAGCGAAAAGACAGCCCTACGACGCGCTACGTCGGTGTGCCCCGCATGAGCAGCCTGGCGCGCCACCTCGCCACCTCGCTGCCGGTTCGCTACGAAACCCGTGTCGAGCGGGTGGCCCGCGATGGCCGGCACTGGCGGCTCCAAGACACCGAGGGAACGGATCTAGGAACCTACGACGCCGTCCTCATCACGGCCCCGCCTCCGCAGTCCGCTCCCCTCCTCGCCGACGCACCGGCTCTTGCCGAGCAGGTCAGATCCGTCACGATGCTGCCCTGCTGGGCTGTGATGGTGACCTTCGCGGAGCCCCTGCCGCTCGCTTTCGATGGACTCTTTGTCCACGATGCGCCCCTCTCGTGGGCGGCGCGCAACAGCAGCAAGCCAGAGCGCCCCGACGGCGAGAGTTGGGTGCTGCACGGCGCTCCGGGATGGTCTGCAGATAGGCTGGAGGCGGACCCTGAGACCGTCGGGACGCGACTGCTGGCGGCGTTCTTTGAGGCAACGGGGCTGGATCCGGTCGAGGCTCCGTTCGTGCAGGCACACCGGTGGCGCTACTCGATGGCCGACGAGCCGCTCAGCGTCGGCTGCCTGTGGGACCCCGAGCAACGCATCGGGGCCTGCGGCGACTGGTGCCACGGGTCGCGTGTAGAGGGTGCCTTCCTGAGCGGCATGGCCGCCGCCGGGCGCGTCCTCGGCATGCCGGTGGCTACCGGCTAGAAAGCCCCGAACCAGCCGCTGCCGATTCGGGGCTTCGTGCAGGTCTGCG
>JABDIZ010000050.1 GCA_013003465.1 Rhodothermaceae bacterium | reverse complement strand
GGCGCGCGCCAGTTGCCCCACGAATGCCCCTCGGGGACCTCGCGGTAGGTGAGCGCGTGGCCGTTCTCTTCCATGACATCGCGCATCTGCCGCGCACCGTCCTCCGTGTCGTTGATCGTGCCCGTGCTCATGTGGATGACGAACTCGCCGTCGGGTGCGTCGGCCATCATCGCGTAGATCGACGGGCCAGTCCACCAGTCCGGGCTCTCGCTCACCCAGAACGCGGGCGACTGGATGGCGAGGCGGTTGAACACGTCGGGGTAGAGGAGGCCGAGGTAGGCCGAGAAGAGCCCGCCGAGCGAGGTGCCGAGGATGGCGCGGTGGTCGCGGTCGGGCTGCGTGCGGTACGCGGCGTCGATGGCGGGAACGAGTTCCTCGGCGATGAACGCCGCGAAGTCGGGGTTCTGGACGTACTGCTCGCTGCGCTGGTTGTTAGACGGGTTGCCGACGGCACGCGGGTCCACGAACACGGCGATCGCGGGGGCAGCGCGCCCGTCGTCGATCAGGTTGTCGAGGACGATGCGCGCGGCACCGAGGCGGTCGTCGCTGTACTCGTGGCCGTCAGTGACGTAGAGGACGGGTAGCTCCGAGAGGGTGTCGTAGTCGGCGGGCGTGTAGACGCGGTAGTGGACCGGGTAGCCGAGGTGCGTGCTCTCGATCACGAGGTTGTCGGAGAATGCGCCTTCCGGCACGCCCGGCCCGCGAACGGTTTCGTCGGGGAAGACCCAGGCGGGCATCCGCAACTCCGAGTTGGGGCCGAAGCCGCTCCACTGCTGATGCGGGTTCTCGGGGTCAAGGATCCAGTTGCTGCCCACGACGAGCTTGTAATCGAGCCGGGCTTCGGACGCAAACGAATAGACACGGTGCCACACGCGGCTCAGGCCCACGCGGGTCATCGTCCCAGCCGTGGGGTTCCAGCCGTTCAGGTCGCCTGCCACCGAGGTCGGGGTCGAGGCGCTGCCTCGGTAGAGAAAGACCGCCGAGTCGCCGAGGGCGAAGGGGATCTGATCGGCGGCGCCGAGGTCAGTCCAGAGCGCATCGAAGGCCGCTTCGCGTTCCGTTTCGTCGGCGATGGCACCGAGGACAGTAAGGCTGTCGAGGAAGGCACGCGTGGACGCGAAGGCCGCCGGTTGGGCTGCGGCGGGCCACGCGAGCAAACCGAGCAGGACGAAGAGAACGAGGCGCATGGAGGGAGCGATGGAAACCGCGCGAAACTACGACCGCTGCTGGAACGCGCGGCCCGTGCACAAATATCAACTGCCCTTCTGACAGACCTGCCCCATGTCTCTCCGCGCCCTCCTCCTCGACCTCGACGGCACGCTCGTCGATACCAACGCCACGCACACCGACGCCTGGATGGATGCCTTTCAGGCACGCGGGTACCGTCCCGCCCGCGAGGCCGTCGCTTCCGCCATCGGGATGGGCGGGGACAAACTCGTGCCTCACCTCCTCGGCGCCGAGGCAGACGCGGAAGACGGCGATGCGTTGCGGGAGATGCAAGGAGAGCAGTTTCGTGCGCGGGCTCGGGCCACGCGTTTTGCGTTCATCGAGGGGGCTGAGGCGCTGCTCGCGGCGGCTCGGACGCGCGGACTCCAGACGGCCATCTGCACCTCGGGCAGCCAGGCCAACCTCGACGCCCTCTTCACGAGCGCCCCGGCGGATCTGCGCGAGCGCGTGGACCTCGTCACCACTGCCGACGACGTGGACGGCAGCAAGCCGGATCCAGACGTGCTGCACGCTGCGCTTCGTCAACTTGATGTGGAGCCCGGCGCCTCCCTGCTCCTTGGCGACACGCTCTACGATCTCGAAGCGGCGCGGCGGGCAGGCGTGCCCTTCATCGGCGTGACCACCTGGGTCTGGACAACCGCCGACTTCGAGGCGCGCGGCGCACGGCAAACCATCGAAGACCTCACCCCGCTCGCCGCCGACCTCGACGCCGTCGGAGACTATTGAGGATTCACTTCTCCCTTGGGGGGCGGCGCACCGCGCCGCAGCAGAGCACGCGCGGGGAATTCCGTGCCCCCACAGGGGGCGGAGGGGGGTTGGTCGGTTGCATCGCGGCGCAACGGGTCGACCACCCCTAGCCCCTCCCTGCCTGGGGCGGAGCCGCAGGCCTGTCCAGGCTTACAGCCCCGCTTCGCGGGGAGGGGGACTGCTTCTCGTCCCTCCTCAACAGTCTCTCACAGACGTGGAGACCAGGCGTGGAGACGGCATAGTCCTCGGTTGGACCGGTAGGGCGCACTCTACCCGTTGCCCTACCCATCGGTCCTGCTTGAGCAACTGTGTTAACAATCCGCCCAGCCCTTGCCTCGGGGAACCGCGCGGGCCTACCCTCTGCTTGTCGCTGTTCCTGTCTGCATGCTTGAGTCTGATTTGCCCGATGCGCCCGTCGTGGAGGCCCCCCTGCCCGACCTGATCGTCTCCCGCCCGCCCGTGGAGACGCCGTTGTCGCCTGTGCGCACGCCGGTAGCACCCGAGGCCGTGCGCCTGTGCGTGATCGACCTGGGTACCAACTCGTTCCACTCCATCATCGTGGACGCCTTCCCCGACGGCACCTTCGCCGTCCTGGATCGGCTCAAGGAGATGGTCAAGCTCGGCGAGCGCGAGTTCGCCGAGCATCGCCTGACCGACGAGGCGATGGAGCGGGGGATGGTAGCACTCCACCAGATCAAGACGCTGGCCGACGACTGGGGCGTGAGCGCGTTCATCGCGTGCGCCACCTCGGCCATCCGCGAGGCCACCAACGGCGGGGACTACATGGACCGGATCCGCCGCGAGACCGGGATCGTGGTGCGGCCCATCGCAGGCGAGACGGAAGCCCGCCTTATTTACGACGCCGTCCGCCACGCCGTCGATCTGTCGGAGCCTTCGTTGCTGATCGACATCGGGGGCGGCTCGACCGAGTTCATCGTCGCCGATGCGCACGGCGCGCACCACCTGGTGTCGCTACCGCTCGGGGCGCAGCGCCTCACAGAGCAGTTCGTCACGACCGATCCCGTCAACCGGACCGAGTTTCGTGCCCTGCGCGATCATATCCGCGGGCAGATTGACGATGTCATCCAGGCCGCGCGCGCGCATCACGTCCGACGCGTCGTGGGCTCGTCGGGTACGTTGCTGTCGATCGCCCAGGTTGTCAACTCGGCTTACGGCGATGCCGAAGCCCCAGCGCACGAGCAAACGTTCGACGCCGCGCATGTGCGCGCCATCACCAAGCAGATCATGGAGTCGGACTACGCGGCGCGGCTCGCGACGCCCGGTATCACTGAGCGCCGGGCCGACCAGATCGTTGCGGGAGCCCTCCTGCTCGACGTGGTACTCAAGGACCTCGGCATCGAGCGCTTCGTCGTCTCGCCTGACGCCCTCCGCGAAGGCATCGTGTTAGACTATGTAGGGCGGGAGCTGAAGTGGATCCGGCGCCTGGCCCCGTATCAGTCGCGGCGGCGGCAGTCGGTCTACGAGTTGGCGATGCGGCTCCGCTTCGACCAGGCGCATGCCGAGCACGTCACCGCGCTGGCCCTGCAACTGTTCGATGCGGCTGAGCCGCTGCACCGGCGGGGCGAAGAGGCGCGCGAATTGCTCGAGTATGCGGCTGTGTTGCACGATGTCGGCTACGCCATCAGCCGTCGCAATCACCACAAGCACGCGCTCTACATCATCCAGGAGGCCGACTTGCAGGGCTTCACGCCCGAGGAGAAGGCCATCGTCGCCAACGTGGCGCGCTACCATCGCGCGGGGCTCCCCAAGCCCACGCACCGGGATTTTCAGCGTCTGGATCGGGAGCAGCAGCGGCTCGTGCTCGAACTGGCGGCATTTCTCCGCCTCGCCAACGGCCTTGACCGCAGCCACTTCCGCAACGTTGCCCGCTTGGTACCCGTGCTGACGGACGACGCGTTCGCCGTCACGCTCTACACGCGTGCCGACCCGGCCCTCGACGTGTGGGCCGCACGGCAGGGCGGGGAGTTGTTCGAAACCGTGTTCGGGCGCGCGGTTGAGGTGAGGGTCGCCGGAGGGTAAGCCTAAAGGGAAGAGGGTTCGAAGGGCCCCCTACGCCTCGCGGATGCAGCAGTAGGCGTCTGGGTAGGATATCGGGGGGGTGAGCCTTTCGACCCTTCTGATTTTCACGGAATGGTTGCTGGAGAGGCGGCCAGACGGTTTGTGGCGTTCTCCGGGTTTGGGTTAAGTTCGGGCCGTGGCGCAGGCTCGCTCCACCGCCTCTTCTGCCCGCCCTTCTCGCCCCTTGGCTGACTGCCTGCGTCGCCTTCGCTCACCCGCCCCGCCATGCTGGAACCGTTTCTGTTTTTCCTGTTCGCTGTGCTTGCGGTCGTCGGGGCACTCGGGATGCTCATCAGCCGGAACCCGGTGCAGAGTGCACTCTGGATGGTGATGACGCTCTTCGCTGTGGCGTGCCTCTACCTGACGCTCAACGCGCAGTTCATCGGCGTCGTGCAGATCCTGGTCTACGCCGGCGCCATCATGGTGCTTTTCCTGTTCGTGATCATGCTCCTGAACCTGGAGGCCACGCCTCGGCTCGGGGGCCTAGACTGGAAAAAAGGCGTGGCCTTCGTCCTCGGTGTGGCCGTGCTGGCGCAACTCCTCGTCATCCTCTCGCTCCGCCTCAACGCAGCGCCGACGCTGCTCCCTGCCGCCGAGGCCGCTGACGCGACGAGCGTGGAGAACCTTGGCCTCGCCCTGCTCACCGAGCACGCCTTCTCGCTGGAGATCATCGGCGTGCTGCTGCTCGCCGCGACCATCGGTGCCGTTCTCCTCGCCAAGAAACGATTTGTCTAAAGCTGTGAGCTAGACGCTTCGAGCTATGAGCTTCCCTTCGATTCCACCCACAGCCCAGAGCTTCTAGCCCACAGCTCTACATGGATCTCGCCCTCAATTGGTACCTCTCGCTGAGCGCCGTGCTCTTCACCATTGGCGTGCTCGGTGTGCTGTTGCGGCGCAACGCCATCGTGATCTTCCTCTCCATCGAGCTGATGCTCAACGCGGTTAACCTGAGCCTGGTGGCCTTCAGCCAGGCATTTGGCGATGTGGACGGGCAGATCCTGGTCTTTTTCGTGATGAGTGTGGCCGCGGCGGAGGCGGCAGTGGGGCTCGCCATCGTGATCGCGCTCTTCCGCAACAAGCTCACCGTCAACGTCAACGAGATCAACCTGTTTAGGGGCTAACGTCCCTGCCGTGGGCTTAAGGCTATGGGCTTGTAGCGCCCGCAGCCTCAAGCCTTAAGCCTCAAGCCCAACGCATGGAACTCCTCGTCCAACTCATCCTCCTGCCCCCGCTGCTCGTGGCGGCCTTCAATGGGATGATGGGCCTGTTCGCCCCCGGGTATCGCACCAACGAGTGGCTCATCGGCGGGCTGGCGACGGCGGCGGTGGCGCTGCCCTTTGTGGTTACGGTCTCGATCTTCCTCGGCTTCCACCACGAGCCGGAGATCGTCCGCTACTTCACGTGGATGGCCGCGGGCGACCTGACGGTGGACTTCGCCTACCGCATCGATCAGCTCTCGCTGATTATGACGCTGATCGTGACGGGCGTGGGCGCGCTGATCCACCTGTACTCCATCGGGTACATGAAGGGCGATCCAGGGTACTGGCGCTTCTTCGCCTACCTCAACCTGTTCATCTTCGCGATGCTCAACCTCGTGCTCGCGGAGAACCTGCCCGTGCTGTTCCTCGGGTGGGAAGGCGTCGGGCTGTGCTCGTACCTGCTGATCGGGTTCTGGTACACCGATCTCAAGAACTCGGCCGCGGCCAACAAGGCCTTCATCGTCAACCGCATCGGCGACTTCGCTTTCCTGCTGGCGATGTTCATCCTCTTCCAGGCCGTCACCGGGTTCTTCGACGGGCCCTTCGGCCTCGACTTCACGACGCTGCTCTCGGCCGACACGCTGGGCGCGCTCGGCAACGGCACCCTCCTCGCCGTGGCGCTGCTCTTCTTCATCGGCGCGACGGGCAAGAGCGCGCAGATTCCGCTCTTTGTGTGGCTCCCCGACGCTATGGCCGGGCCGACGCCCGTCTCGGCGCTGATCCACGCCGCCACGATGGTGACTTCGGGGCTCTACCTGCTGGCCCGCCTGAGCCCGATGATTCTCCTGGCCCCGACGGCGATGGTCGTGATCGCCATCGTCGGCGCGCTGACGGCCATCATGGCGGCGACGATTGCCATTACACAGAACGACATCAAGCGCGTGCTGGCCTACTCGACGGTGAGCCAGCTCGGCTATATGTTCCTGGCGGCGGGCGTGGGCGCATTCTTCGTCGCCATCTTCCACGTGATGACGCACGCCTTCTTCAAGGCCTGCCTCTTCCTCGGCTCCGGCTCGGTCATCCACGCGATGCACGACGTGGAGCACGAACTCGAACACAAAGGGCTGGTACCGGGCCACGGCGGCGAGCACCGCGACGAACACGCCGCGCCGCCTCGCTACGCCGACTTGCCCTACGAAGGCGGCTTCGATGCGCAGGATATGCGGACGATGGGCGGGTTGCGCAAGTACATGCCCATCACGGCCATCACCTTCGGCATCGCGACGATTGCCATCGCAGGCATCCCGCCGCTGGCAGGCTTCTTCTCGAAGGACGAGATCCTCTTCAAGGCCTTTGAGTACGGCTACAACGGGCACCCCTACGCCTACTTTGTCTGGATCATCGGCATCGTCACGGCGATCCTGACGGCCATCTACATGACGCGCGCCTACCTGCTCACGTTCGAGGGGCGCGAGCGCTGGCCGGACGCGATGGACACCAAGCCGCACGAGAGCCCGTGGACCATGTGGGTGCCGCTCGCCGTGCTGGCGTTCTTCTCGGTCATCGGCGGCTTCTTCGGCCTGCCTGCCGTGCTGGGCGAAAGTTGGATTCACCACTGGCTCGGGTCCGAGTACGGTGGGCCGGTGGCCGAGCCGCTCCACGAGCTACACGTCTCGCACAGCTTGGAGTGGGGCCTGCTCATCTTCGGCGCCTTGTGGGCCGCCCTCGGCGTGTTCTATGCCTGGACGCAGTGGGGCCGCCGTGGCCTCGAGGCCGACGCCTCGTTGAAGCGCCGCCTTGGGTTCCTCTACGGCATCTTCAGTACCAAGTACAAGGTGGACGAGTTCTACGACGCCACGGTCGTCAAGCCCATCGTGGAGGGCTCGCGCCGTGGCCTCGCCCCCTTCGATCAGAACTGGGTAGATGGCACGGTGAACGGCGTGGCGACCCTCGTGCGCGGGATCGCTGGGCGCCTCCGTGGCATCCAGACCGGGGTCGTCCAGAACTATGCCCTCGCCGTTGTGCTCGGCGTCGCCGTCGTCATTGCCCTCATGATTTTTGTGTAGGCGCGCACGCCTCTACGACTGCTCTCTCTGAATGGACGTACTCGCTTCGATCCCGAACCTCGTCTCGCTGGTCATCTTCTTGCCCGCGGTCGGTGCGCTGGTGGCGCTCTTCATGCCGAGCGACGGGGCCGTGCGCTGGACGGCACTTGCCACGACGGTCGTCACGTTTCTGCTGTCGCTGGGCCTCTATACGGGCTTTGATCCGGCGATGAGCACGGCGGTCGCGCCGCAGTTGATGGAGAAGCTGCCGTGGTTCCCTAGCGTGGACATCACCTACTTCGTCGGGGTGGACGGGCTGAACCTGCTGCTGACGCTGCTCACGACGCTGCTCGGGCCGATCATCGTGCTCTCGTCGTGGACCTACATCGGCAAGCAGGTCAAGGGCTACTACAGCCTGATGCTGCTGTTGCAGACGGGCGTGCTCGGCGTCTTCCTCTCGTTCGACCTCTTCCTGTTCTACATCTTCTTCGAGATCACGCTCATTCCGATGTACTTCATCATCGGGATCTGGGGCGGCGAGAACCGGATCTACGCAGCCGTCAAGTTCGTGCTCTACACGCTCGTCGGGTCGCTGCTGATGCTCGTTGGCATCCTCTGGCTGGGGTTCGAGGCGGGTGACGCGGTCAATGCAGGCGTGTTCACGACCGACTGGTACAAGCTCGTCTCGTTCGGCGTGCCGCTGGGCGCGCAGGGCTGGCTGTTCTTCCTCTTCCTGCTGGCCTTCGCCATCAAGGTGCCGCTCTTCCCGTTCCACACATGGCTCCCCGACGCGCACGTGCAGGCGCCGACGGGCGGCTCGGTGGTGCTGGCAGGCGTGCTCCTGAAGATGGGCACCTACGGATTGCTCCGCTTCACCATCCCGTTCTTCCCGAACGCGGCCGAGCAGTGGGCGCCGGTGATGGCCGTGCTCGCCGTGATCGGCATCATCTACGGCGCGCTCGTGGCCTTCGCGCAGACCGACGCCAAGAAGCTCATCGCCTACTCGTCGGTGAGTCACCTCGGGTTCGTCGTGCTCGGTCTGTTCGCGCTCGACACCGTGGCCGTCCAGGGGGCGCTGATCCAGATGGTTAACCACGGTCTCTCGACGGGCGCGCTCTTTCTCCTGATCGGCATGCTCTACGAGCGCACGCACACGCGCAAGATGGCCGACTACGGCGGCATTGCCAAGACGGTGCCGGTGCTGACCTTCTTCATGATGCTGACGGTCTTCGCGAGCGCGGGGCTGCCGGGCCTCAACGGCTTCGTGGGCGAGTTTCTGATTCTGCTCGGTTCGTGGCGCAGCGATGCATTCAGCACGATCTGGGTGATCCTCGGTACGACGGGCGTGATCCTCGCGGCGGTCTACCTCCTGTGGATGGTCTACCGCACATTCTTCGGCGAGGTCACCAACGAGGCCAATCTGACGATGAAGGACCTCAACGGCCGCGAGATCGGGCTGTTGATTCCGCTGGCCGTGTTCATGGTCTGGTTGGGGATGGGCCCGGCGCCGTTCCTCGACAAGAGCGAGGACGCCGTGCAAGCCATCCTCGACACCGCGCGCACCAAGGCCGCCGCCACCGAGGCCGCCGCGCCGGGCGAGATGGTCGCGGTGCCGCTCGAATGGCCTGACCGCGTTGCTGTCTCCGATTGATGTCTGAACGGATGCCTTGATGTCTGAACCGATGCCGCCTCGTTTACTCCGCGCGTTTGTTGTCGCCTTGCTGCTCTTCGCTGCGGGCAGTGCGTATGCACAGGAGACGGACGCGGCCGCAGTCGGCCAAGACGACGGGCAGATCGCCCCGGAGGAGGTGCTGAGCGAGGACGCGTTGGAAATGGGGGAGGAGGTCGAGGAAGCCCTGGACGCCGAGCATGGAGCCGACGAGCACGCGGAGGCAGGGGCCCACGGGGAGGGCGAAGAGCATGGCGAAGAACACGGCCCGCCGCCGCCGCTCTTCCTCGTGATTCCCTTCGCAGCGCTGTTGCTGATGATCGCGACGGGACCGCTGTTCTATCCGCACCACTGGCACCATCACTACCCGAAGTATGCCGTTGCGCTCGGCCTGATCGTCTCGGTGTACTACCTGCTCATCCTCTCGACGGCGGTTCCGATTCTGCACGCCGCGCAGGAGTACATCTCGTTCATCGCGCTCCTGGCCTCGCTCTTCGTCGCGAGCGGCTGCATTCTGATTAAGACCGACTTTGCCGGGACGCCGCGCGCCAACAGCCTCCTGCTGCTCATCGGCGCGGTGATCTCCAACGTGATCGGGACGACGGGCGCGAGCATGCTGCTCATCCGGCCCTACATGCGCCTCAACGCCGGGCGCATCAAGGCCTACCACATCATCTTTTTCATCTTCGTCGTCTCCAACGTGGGTGGCGCGCTCACGCCCATCGGCGACCCGCCGCTCTTTCTCGGCTTCTTGCGCGGCGTGCCCTTCTTCTGGACGGTCGCCCACATCTGGTACATCTGGATCCCGACCGTCCTGGTACTGATCGGCATCTTCTACCTCGTGGACAGCCGCAACAAGCTGGAGAGCAACCGCACGGTGCTGGAGGCATCCGGGATCGATGTCGATCCGGGTGAAGGAGAAGGGAGTGTGGCGCCAGTGGCAGCCACGCATACAACGAGCCACATCGCCATCGAGGGCAAGCGCGGCTTCCTCTGGCTCGCCATCGTGATCGGCGCCGTCTTCATCGACCCCAACGTGATCACGGCCCTCGCCGGCACGCCGCTCGACTTCGTGGGCACGTACCACCTGCCGTTCGGGATCCGCGAGATCATCATGCTCGGTGTCTGCTTCGCGGCCTACAAGACGGCCGAGCCGCACGTTCTACGCGGCAACGAGTTCAACTTCGAGCCGATCCGCGAGGTGGCCTGGCTCTTCGTCGGCATCTTCCTGACGATGCAGCCTGCGCTGGAGCTGATCCGTCTGTTCGCGCAGGAGAACGCGGAGGCCCTCGGCGTGACGACGTTCTACTTTGGCACCGGCATGCTCTCGGGCGTGCTCGACAACGCGCCCACCTACGTCTCCTTCCTCTCCGCCGCGATGGGCAAGTTCGGCCTCGACGTCAACCAGTCTACCCAGGTGCTCGCCTTCGCCAGCGACCCCAGCGCGGCGACGGGCTTCTACCTCCAGGCCATCTCAGTGGCAGCCGTCTTCTTCGGTGCGCTTACCTACATCGGCAACGGCCCCAACTTTATGGTCAAGGCCATTGCCGAGAGCGCGGGCGTGCAGACGCCCTCGTTCGTGGCCTACGTCGTCAAGTACGCAC
>JABDIZ010000017.1 GCA_013003465.1 Rhodothermaceae bacterium | reverse complement strand
TAGTCTCCGTGCAGGTGGGCGAGAAGGAGGCGATAGCGGCCCATGCGGCCCGGAACGTGCCGCTGCGGTTCACCGAAGAAACGCCCTACACCGTCGAGGTGCAGAGCCGGACGGGAGAGACGGTGGCTGTGCATCACCGCGATCCAGTGGTGACGGCTGGGCTCGCGACACTGAACAAAGGGCGCCTCATCCACGGTAGCCTGTCCTTCGGGGCGCACGTGGGCACCAGCCGCTTCGTGCTGCTCGCCGATGGACGGTCAGACGTGGCGTTTACGGTGACGGTGTCTCCAACCAAGGTGAGCACGGCCGATGTGGCGGCCATGCGCAGGGAGGTGGAGGCGACGCTGGCGGGTCTGGGAGCGGCCTATCTGCGCAGCACGCAGGTAGCGGCCGATCTGGATCCGCTGCACCGGCCTGCCCGGCCGGTCTGGTTGACGCAGTTGCGAGGTGCCCTGCCAGACCTGGAGCGCGCGCTTCAGCACATCGCCCGGCACCCCCGCGAGGTGCTCATCCGCCCGGTCACGACGTTGCGTGCCGACCGAATCACCCGGCCGGATCCGGTCGTGCTGCGTGCGCTACGGCGAGGGCAAGGGGCGGGGGAGACCGTGGCCCTGGCCGGGCACGCTACGCCGATCCACACGTACCTGCCTGCCGCGCCCGCCCGGCGCACCCTCGACACCCCAGCGCACTGCTGGCTGCGGGCGCGCATCGAAGCAGCGGTGCAACGGCTGGCCGCCATCCGGCGGGAAGAGGCGACGCGCACGTCCTCGCGCCGCCGAAGGGTGGTGCTCGCGGAACTCATGGCGATGGAGCACGAACTGCGGCGGTTGCTGACCCACGTGCCTCTCGCCGAGGCCTCGTCGCAACGGCCACCCCTGGCCCCTCCGCTGGTCCTGCGAACGGTAGCAGGCTACGCCGAAGCCTACCAGGCCCTGGAGCAGCTACACGTTGGATTGGCCGTGGGTGAGGGGCAACAGCACCTCGTGCCGCGCGACCTCGCGGCGCTGTACGAAATCTGGTGTTTGGTTACGGTGGCACACACCGTCGGCGACGTACTCAACCAGCCCCTGCCCGCTGCCTCCTTCTTCAGGGCAACGGCACGAGGCGTGAGGCTGCGACTGCGCCGGGGCCATGCACAGGCGCTGCGCTTTCAGGCCGATGGACTCCGCGTGCGACTGGCCTACGAGCCTCGGTTTGCAGCGCCTGGACTTCTGGTACAGCGCCCGGACCTCCTCTTGACCGTCGAACACGAGGGAGAGCCGCCACGCCTTTTCGTGCTCGATGCCAAGTACCGCCGCGACGACGGCGCAGCATACCAGCGTCGGCAGAGCACGCCGGGGCCGCCCGACGAGGCGCTCGGTGACCTCCACCGCTACCGCGATGCCATCGTGACGACGGGCCCGGAGGGCCTGAAGCGGCCCATCGAGGAAGCGGTGGCGCTGTTTCCGTTTCAGGAGGTGCGCCCCGGCGCGTTCGCCGAGAGCCGCCTGTGGACGAGCATTGAACAGATCGGCGTCGGCGCGATGCCCCTGCTTCCTGGGCACACCGCGTATCTCGCGACCTGGCTCCGTCGCGTGCTCGGCCGCTAGTTCGTGGCTCCAGGCCGGATGGCGAGGGCGGCCGTGGGTACGTTGTCCGTCGCCAGCACATCCACGCCTGCATCGAGGAGCGGGCGGTACGCGCCGGGATGGGCAGCGCCCGCCGCCTCATCCAGTTCGCCGAACGTGCCAACCTGTACGCGAAGACCCGCCTCATGCAGCCGCGCAACCACCGCAGCATCAACCGCGCCTACGCCCGCGAACGCGATGAGCCGGTTGCGGTCAACCGGGGCGGCGAGGAGCGCCGTCACCTCTTCAGGCGTCATTGCCATCGCCGAGTAGACGAGATCGGGGGCGAGGCGATAGTAAGCGAGGAGGTCCTCGAGCGTGTAGACGATGACCACGACCCGATTCTCGGCCTCAGCGGCGCGCAACGCCGCGATGAGTTCAGCAGGTGGTACGCCCTCCTTCACATCGAGCATCAGGGTGGCCCGGTTCTCGGCCCAGGCCAGCGCTTCGGCCAGCGTCGGGATGCGAAAGGGTGTGACTTGGCCTTCGAGGTCGAGGAGGCGAAGGCGGCGGAGATCGGCGAGGGTGCGCGTCGTGAGGGGGCCTGAGCCGGTCGTCGTGCGGTCGAGCGTGTCGTCGTGGAGGAGGACGAGCGTGCCATCGGCGGCGCGGCGCACGTCGCACTCGATGAGGGCCGGGGCAAAATTAAGCGTGTGCTCGAACGTGGCGAGGGCGTTCTCCGGGAGGCCGGGTCGGGGGCCGCCGCGATGGGCGCTCAGAAGCGTCGGCGCGCCTGGGGTCCAGCGCAGGTATGCGGCGAGCGCGTCGGCATCCGCGAACGCGCGGTAGTGGACCGACGAGATCGGCCCGGCCGCCGCCGGGTGGACCTCCGAGAGCGGCGGCGGATAGGGCTCCAACGGACGGGGGCCGCAGCCGACCACCAGCAGGAGGGTAACGAGCAGAAGCACCCGGCTCATCGGGCGGCCTCCGCCACGCTCGTCTTCAATCGGTGGAGCACCCCAGCGAAGCCCTGCTGCCGTCGCATTCCGAGCTGCTTCGCGATGCCGAGCCGGTAGAGCAGATCCTCTGGTAGTGCGGCTACCTCTTCTGGCGTTGCGCCCTCGTAGGTCTCCACGAGCAAGCCGACGAGCCCGCGCACGGTGGGGGCCTCGCGGGGGACGTCGGCGAACAGGTGGACCGTCTCGCCCTCCACCTCGGCATAGAGAAAGACGGGCGACTGGCATTCGTGAACGCGGCCGAGCCCGGCTTCGCGCGCGGCGGAGAGCCGGTCGGGGAGCGGAGGCAACTGCTCGGCGTAGTCGAGGAGCAGATACAACCGGTCCGTATCCGGGACGAGCGCAAACTGCTCGACCGTCTCGGTCAGGCGGTCACTCATTCGGCTTCCGGCTCGCCGCGCTCAATGGGTGCCCCCACGAGGTTGCCCCACTCCGTCCAAGAGCCGTCGTAGTTCTTCACGTTTTTGAAGCCGAGCAAGTACCGAAGCACGAACCAGGTATGGCTGCTCCGCTCCCCGATCCGGCAGTAGGCCACGGTGTCGCCCTTCGGCGTGAGCCCTTGCTCCTGGAGGTAGATCTCCTCCAGCATCTCGCGCGACTTGAAGGTGCCATCCTCGCGGGCCGCACGGCTCCACGGCACGTTGACGGCGCCGGGAATGTGGCCGCCTCGCAGCGCGCCTTCCTGGGGGTAGCCCGGCATGTGGGTCACCTCACCGATGTACTCCTGCGGGCTCCGCACGTCTACGAGCGCCCCGCCGCGCTCCATGTGGCGCACGACCTCGGCGTGGAAGGCGCGGATGTCGCCACCGGGTTCCTGCGCCTCGTAGTTGGTCGAGGGATACGCGGGGACGTCGGGCGTGAGGACGCGGCCTTCGGCGCTCCACTTGGCGCGGCCCCCGTCCATGATGCGGCAGTCCTTGTGGCCGAAGAGCTTGAAGACCCAGAAGGCGTAGCAAGCCCACCAGTTGCTCTTGTCGCCGTAGAACACGACGGTGGTGTCGTTGCGGATGCCGTGTTCGGAACAGAGCCGCGCGAATTCCTGCGCACCAATGTAGTCGCGGACCAAGTCGTCCTGCAGATCGGTCTGCCAGTCGATGTGAACGGCGTTGTGGAGGTGGCCGGTCGCGTAGAGCAGCACGTCCTCGTTCGACTCGATGACGCGGATAGTGTCGGTGTCGCCGAGGTGGCGCGCGACCCAATCGGTGGAGACGAGGACTTCGGGGTGAGCGTAGTCGGCCATGTGGGGAAGGGGCTGACGGACAGGGGCGGGAAGAGGAACCGCTCGAACGCCGCGCGGATCCAGGGCACCGTCGTGAAAGGTACCGACGGCCGTAGGGCATTGCCCCGCCAAGCCGCGACCCAAGGAGGGAATCGCCTCCTGCAATTTCACCGCTGCCGGACAGCGGTCGGGGAGAGAGCCGGGTATCTTCGACGCCCGCTTCCCCTGGACTCACCCACCGCCGCTTCTCATGCGCGTCCTCATCACGGACAACCTGGCCCCCGTCGCCCTCGATCTGCTCCGCGAGCACGGCCTGGAGGCCGATGTTCAGCTCAAGAAAGCCCCCGATGAACTCAAGGCCCTCGCGAAGGAGGCTGACGGCTGGATCATTCGCAGCGGCACCACGATCACGTCCGAGTTGATCAAGGCCGCGCCCAGCCTCAAGGTGATCGGTCGCGCGGGGGTCGGCGTGGACAACATCGACCTCACTGCTGCCACGCGGCGCGGCGTGCTGGTGGTCAATGCGCCGGACGGCAACACCATCTCGACGGCCGAACACACGTGCGCGATGATGCTGGCGCTCGCCCGGCGCATTCCGCGCGCGGCGAGTTCGCTAGCCGGAGGCGCCTGGGAGCGCAAGCAATTCGGCGGTGCCGAACTCGACGGGAAGACGCTCGGCGTCATCGGTGTGGGCAAGATCGGCCGCGCGGTGGCGCAGCGCATGCAGGCCTTCGGCATGACCGTGCTGGGTTTCGATCCGGTGATGGCCCCAGAGACGGCCGAACGCCTCCACATCGAACTCGTCCCGCTCGACCGCATCTGGGCCGACGCCGACGTGATCACGGTCCACACCCCGCTCAACGATGCGACGCGCGGACTCCTGGGTACCGAGACGCTGGCGCAGTGCAAGGACGGCGTGCGGATTGTCAACATCGCACGGGGCGGGATCGTAGACGAGGCTGCGTTGCTTGACGCCCTCGAATCGGGCAAGGTCGCCGGGGCCGCGCTCGACGTGTACAGCCAGGAGCCGCCGCCCGCCGAACTGCAGGCGCTGCTCGCCCATCCCCATGTGGTGGCTACGCCGCACATCGCAGCCTCCACCGAGGAGGCGCAGGAGAAAGTGGCCGTGCAGATCGTGGAGCAGGTCGTGCGCGCGCTGCGGGGCGAGCCCGTCACGACGCCCGTGAACGCAGGGGCCATCCGGATGGCGGCGCAGCCCGAAGCGGCACCGTACCTCAACCTGGCGGAACGCCTCGGGCGCCTCGCCTCGCAACTCGTAGAGGGCACGGTGACGCGCGTGACGGTGCGCTGCGCGGGAGAGACCGTCGGGCACTACGCCGAGGTCCTGACGGTGGGTGCATTGGCCGGGGTGATGGCTCGCTGGAGCGAGGAGCCTGTCAACCTCATCAACGCGCCAGCCCTGGCTCGCGAGATGGGCTTGCAGGTGGATGAGCACCGGCAGTCGGCCCAGGACGAGTTCGCCAACGTCGTCGCCGTGACGCTCGATACGCCCGCGGGTACGCGTACGGTGCGCGGCACCGTGCTCGGCCAGAGCGATGTCCGTCTCGTCGGGGTGGACGCCTACCCCATTGAGGTGACGCTGGACGGCCACCTGCTCTTTTATCAGAACGTGGACCGGCCGGGCATGCTGGCGACGGTCGGGAAGCTGCTTGCCGATGCAGGCATCAACATCGCGGGGCTCACGCTGGGCCGCGAGGCGCCGGGCGCAATGGCGCTGACCGTGATGACGCTTGATGAAGTTTTGCCCCGCGCCGTGGTCCAGCAGATCGAAACGCTGGAAGGCGTGCACGACGTGCGCATCGCGTCCGTCTAGAAGGGCGCGATGGAATCGGCCTACAGCTCCGAGCCTACGCGACGTGACGTTATATATAGCGCGTGCACGGCGAACGAGACCCTGAGGAGGGCACAAATCCGGTGACCTCTAGCATTAGAAGGCCGCGCGCCGTAGGTTTTTTCTGTTTCACGCCGCCTGCCGGAGACCCGCTGGGGCATGCCCGAGAAAGCGCAGGGATCTACGATTGCCTTGACTCCCTTGTCGGCCCCCAACTATATTCGGCCCGCGTGTAACCCTTAACACACCCTTAACCCCGCCTGGCACCGCGCCGTTGTTACTACTCGTTTCCGCACGCTCGCACAGCCTCTGTCTAGAGGAGACCGCCCTGCTGTCAAGCACGGGCGAGAAGGGCTGCTCACCGCTGTGGGTAACGAATTATGGTCTGGGTTCCGGCGGCTTGAGGAAGCCTGCTATCCAACAGGAGGATGGAATGGCTTCCTGCTTTCTCGTTTCACACGCGCGTTCCTGACGCACCCCTTTACCAGTTGGCACCGCGCCTCCCCGCGTGCACTGGTTCCACACACCACCATCTCGGAGGTAGCATATGTTCCGCAAACTGAGTACGTACGTACTCTTCCTGTTGCTAGCGCTGCCCGGTGTAGCGCTGGCTCAGAATACCGGCAAGCTGTCCGGCCAGGTGACTGATGCCACAACAGGCGATCCCCTTCCGGGCGCGCAGGTTGTGGTGGACGGCACCCAGCTCGGTGCAGCCACCGACCTCGACGGCAACTACGTCATCCTTGGCATCCCCGTTGGCCAGTACGACGTCGAAGCCCGCTTTGTCGGGTTTGAGACCGAGCGCCGGACGGG
>JABDIZ010000161.1 GCA_013003465.1 Rhodothermaceae bacterium | reverse complement strand
GCACCGGCCTTCCCGTCCGCTGAGCCGACGCTCTACGCAGAGGCAGAGGCGATGGACGACGCCCTGCCAGGCGCTCCCACGGAGGAGCCCCCGGCCTTTCCGTCCTGGCCACCCGCACCGGAAGCCTCGCCGGACGCCAGGCACGACCTGCATCTGGAGGCCAACTTTCCTGAACCAGAGGCCCCCGAGCCGATGGCGCCTCCTCCGGTTCCTCCGACCTTCCCAGATGCCGTCGCCCCCGACGCCGCGCCGCCTGCGTCTGAAGAGGCCATCTGGACCCAGACCAATGAATGGGCCGAGTCCGCGTCAGTACCGGTGGAGTCCGCAGAGCCTGTCGCATCCGAGCCTGCCCCGGCGGAGGCCGATGCGCCGCCTGCTCCTCCCGTCGCGAGACCGTTCGGGTTCGTCGAGTTGCCCAGCGTCCCTCTCGAAGATCCGTCGGAAGAGGATGAAGCCGCCAATCCCTTCGCTGTAGACAGTGATCCCGTCGCCTCACTCCGTTGGGCTTCAGTTGAGGAGGACGCCCCGATCAGCGCCTTTGAGCCATCTGCCGACGCTACCCCCGCGGAGATGGACCACGCCGAGGAGCCGGAACTCATCAACGCGACGCCCATCCCTGCCCAGCCCGGCTCCATCTTTACCCCGATGGATCTTTCAGAGCCCGCCTCCGAGGCGGCTGATGAACGGAACGCCGAGCCTCCGGCAGACGAGCATGAGATGTCGCCTGTGGAAGGACCCCTCTTGGATGCCGCGGCGATCTCGACCGGCGAACCGACCTTCTCTACGCCAGCGTTCGAGGCCCCGGCCCCTCCCGTCCCAGCGCGTGAAGAGCCCGCCCCGGAACCCGCGGCGTTCGACTTTGCCGCCCTGGAGTCTGTAGAATCCGACGAACTGGCGTCCGCACCGCAGGCTACCGAACCGCCGCCCGCCCCCGCGTATGCCGAGGGCGATGGCGTAGCCTCAGAACCGGAGCCTGCGCCCGCTGCTCCTGCCGCACACGAGGCGGACCGTCCGCCGGTGGTCCCCGAATCGGCCCCCATCCAGGGCGACGACCTGACGGTCATCTCTGGCATCGACGAGGCCGTGCAGCAGCAGCTCTACGCGCTCGGCGTGACCAAGCTAGACGAAATGGCCCGCTGGAGCCGCGCCGATGCTCGTCACATAAGCTCCGCTGTCGGCGTCTCGGAGCAGACCATCATGCACCAGTGGATCTTCGAAGCGCAATCGGCGCTCTTCGAGCTCTACCAGCAGCAACTCTCCCAGCAGAACTCCCAGGTGACCGCCTGATCGGTGCCTACTCGCTGAGCAGGGCCAGGCCTTCGGGAATAGCCGAGAGTTGGTAGAACGCGCGCACGCGCTGCTCCAGCGCCTCCGCCGGGAGGTGGAGAAGTTGCTCCGGGCCGAACGCCTCCACGACGAACGAGGCGAGGGCACTGCCCATCACGACGGCCTCCTTCATCGCCTCGGGGTCTGTGGTGCCTGTACGCGCCAGGTGCCCCGCGAACCCGCCGAGGAAAGTGTCGCCCGCGCCGGTCGGGTCGTGGATGTCTTCGAGCGGATACGCGGGCGCTGAGAACACGGTCTCGCCCGCGAAGAGCAGCGCCCCGTGCTCCCCCTTCTTGATGACGAGCGTGTCCGGACCCATGTCGCGGATCAGCCGAGCAGCGCGGACGAGGTTGGGCTCACCCGACAGCTCCCGCGCTTCGGCGTCGTTGATGATGAGCACGTCCACGCGCTCCAGTACAGTGCGTAGCGCGTCCGGCGTGTTCTCGATCCAGTAGTTCATGGTATCGAGCACGACCAACTCGGGCGCGTCCACCTGATCGAGCACCTGCATCTGCACGGTCGGGTCGAGGTTGCCCAGGCACACGATGCGGCTGTCACGGTAGCTCGCAGGCAGGTCGGGCTCGAACGTCGCCAGCACGTTGAGGTGTGTGGCGAGCGTGTCGCGCTGGTTCAGATCGTAGTGGTAGCGCCCGGCCCAGAAGAACGTCTCGCCGTCGCCATCGCGGACGAGCCCGTTGAGGTCGATCCCGCGCGCGCGGAGAAGATCCACATGGGCCTCGGGAAAATCGCTCCCCACGACGGCGTTGAGACGCACCGTGTCCGCGAAGAAGCGCGCAGCGAGCGTGATGTAGGTCGCCGAGCCGCCGAGGATGCGCTCCGCGCGCCCGAACGGGGTCTCGATGGTGTCGAAGGCGACGGTGCCGACGGCAAGCAGACTCATGGGGATCGATGCAGGGACAAAACAGCCAGCGCGAAGATAGCCGCGCCCCGCCTCGCCTACCGCGCCCTCACGCGAATTGCATCACTGGGAGCCCGCTCGACCTAACAACGTAGGGGCAACCCACGAGGCCGCCCCTACGATATGGTTGGATGAGTGGGTGCGTTTACCGCCGCAGACGACCCAGCCAGCTATCGGCCTTCTGCGCGACGACGCCCGCTACAGCCGCTTTCGCTGCATCGGCGACGACTTCGGCAAGGTCCTTCGACTTCTCGTAGCCGGTCTCGGCCTTCTCAGCGATCACCTCGGCGGCATCGCCCAGGGCTTCCGAGGCTTTCTTGAGTTGCGTAGCGAGTACGTCCCCCGCATCGTCGGCGTAGCCTGATGCGTTCGTACGAAGTTGCTTCGCCCGCTGCTCGACGCGGTCGGCGAAGCCTGGCGGCTCAGGGTCGGGGAAGAGCGCCATCACGAGGCGCCCGATGACGAGCCCGGCTCCGGCCGCGG
>JABDIZ010000386.1 GCA_013003465.1 Rhodothermaceae bacterium | reverse complement strand
CAACAGGCTCTTCCGCAACAGGCTCTTCCGCAACAGGCTCTTCCGCAACAGGCTCTTCCGCGACGGGCGCCTCTGCACTGGTCCACTCCATGTCAACCGGGGCAGGTGGCATGGGCGCGGCTTGAGTGGGCTTGGCTGCGGCGGGCATCTCTGCCTCAACTGGGTCAAAAGCCGTGGGCTCTTGAGCGGGTGCATTTGCCAAGGGCGTCTCGAGCGCCGCCGGCTCCACATCAGCTTCGGCCCAGGGGGTCGGTACCTCGAAGGGGTTCACCACGGTAGTGTCACTGGGAGCGGCAGCTTCTTCGTGGGTGCTCTCTTGGTAGATGCTCTCCTCATGAGCGGCCTCTGCCGTCGGTTCAGGAGCCGGGAGGGCCTGCCTATCGCCGGTCGCCTCCGGCAGCGCAGGCATCGACTTCCAGAAGGCGTCGAGCGCCCCGGCAAGTTGATGGCGCAGTTCGTCCAACTCTCCATCGCGGCGCTGAATCTCGTGCCGCAGTTCGTTTCGGAGCCCGTCCACCTTGTAATCCTGCTGGTTCATGTGGGTCCGGATGTCGTCGAGCTTTTGCGCGAGGTGCTGGCTCTGCGTCTCGGTGCGGACCTGCTGCTGCTCCATCAGCGTCTCGATGCGCGCCCGGATCTGAGCGATCTCCTCGGCGCTCTTCGCGCGCTGCTCCGCCATGACGGGCTCGGGCGCGGCGGTGTCGGTGTCAGGATCGTACACGAACCCCTCCCGCTCGCGAGTGCGGGCGCGGATGAAGTGGAAGGCCATCAGGCCCGCCACGGCGGCGGCGAGCACTAGCGTGACAGCGAGGATGAGGGAGGTCAGAATGCTGCCGAGGACAAACATGGCAGGGGAGGTTGGCAGAAAGAATCAGGCGAGTTCGGCGCTGAGGCCGGGGGCGCCTGCCCGAGGAGTGAAGGAAAGGCGGCTCGACACCACACCCATCGCGTCGAACAGACGGCCGAGGGCGCGGGCACGGGCTTGGGCCAGGGCACGGTCGGGGGCGGCGACGCGCACCGTAAAGGACACCGGTCGAACGTTGAGCCGACCAGCGATGCGGGCCGCATAGGGCCGGAGGGTGGGTTCGATCTGGACGCTCGATTCGCCGAAGCCGTGCTGGATGGCGTCGAGCAGGCGGTTGAACTCCACTTCGATGGGCTCTTCGGACGCCTGTTCGAGGGCGGTCAGCACGCCGGTGGGAATGGCGTTCGGCTCGGCCGCATAGACCGCATCAGAACCAGCCTCAGTGCGCTGAGGCGAGCGAGTCGTCGTAGCATCGAGCCGTGCCGCCGCAACCGGATCCGGCGGGGCGTCGAGGGCGAGGGAGGGCGCGTCGGCGTTCGACACGGCGAAGGTGAGGGTGGCCAGCAGCACGAGGCAGAGCAGCGCTAGGCCGCCGATGAGCAGGACGGCACGGCTGGGGAGGGGAGGGCCAGATGGAATGCGCGAGGGCACTTCCGTAACGAGGAGCAGGTCTATAGGCGGAATAACGACGCAGAAATGCGTCATCTTGAGGAAGGCAAGCGCTGTACCGGAATGAGACGGAGTGCGAGGGGACAGGCCGTCGGGCCGAGTCCTTCGCTATTTTCGGCCTCCTCGGGCTCTGTATTAAGGGCTTGTCTGGTAACTCGGCGTACGCGTCATGCAGGCTTCTCACACTTTTGCTCTCCGACTCGGTGGCGCGCTAGCGCTCTTGGTGGCGCTCGCGGTGGGCCAAGCAGGATGCCGGACGGACGAGGTGGAGCCCCCGGCGCTCGGTGTCCAGGCGTCGGCGTACGTGGGCGACGAGGCCTGTGAGCAATGCCATGCGGATCTCTATGCGAGCTACCACGCGACCGGCATGGGGCGCTCGGTTTCGCGCTTCGACCCCGACACCGCGCCCGAGCAGCTCGACGGCAACGGCGCGAGCCCGCTCGTCTGCCACGAGCCCAGCGGATACTGTTACCAGGCGATCCTGCGCGGCGACACGCTGGTTCAGCGCGAGACGCGGCCCGACACGCCAGGCTATGAGCGGCTCTATGCCGTGAGCCATGTCGTCGGTTCGGGCAATGCCACGCGCTCGTATTTCATGACAGTCGGGATCGGCGGAGAGGAAGGCGGCTATGTGACGGAGATGCCGCTAACGTGGTACGTCGAGCGGGCGGTGTGGGACCTCAGTCCCGGCTACGCGCAGACCAACAGCCGCTTCGAGCGGCCCATCGTGCTCGAATGCATGACGTGCCACAACGCTCAGCCGGGGTTCGCGGTGGGCGCGCAGAACTTCTACACCGAGGTGCCGCTCGGCATCACCTGCGAGCGCTGCCACGGGCCCGGCGAAGCCCATGTCGAGGCGCGGCTGATCACGGAAGACGTTGAGGGCCCCGATCCCACCATCGTCAATCCCGCCCGTCTGGAGGCGGGGTTGCGCCTCGCTGTATGCCAGCAGTGCCACCTGACCGGCAAGACGGTCTTTGTGCCGGGCGAGGACCCGACCACCTACCGGCCTGGCACGCCCCTCAGCGATCACCGGACGGTCTACGTCAAGGCCGAGCAGCTCGAGGACCCCGAGCGTTTCGGGATCTCGTCGCATGCGCTCCGCATGATGCAGAGCCTGTGCTATACGGCTTCGCAGGGCACGGAGCGTCCGTTGACCTGCACGACCTGCCACGACCCACACCAACCCACGGCCGAACTCGGTGCCGATCACTTCAATGCGGTCTGCCAGTCGTGCCATGGGGGTGAGGCCCACGATGCCGTCTGCGCGCGCCCCGCGGCCGATAGCCGCATCGAGGCGATGACAGGCGACTGCGTGAGTTGCCATATGCGCACCAGCGGCACCGATGACATTCCCCACGTCACGTTCACCGATCACTGGATTCGGCGCACATTGCCGCCTGCGGTAGCGCCGGAGTCTATTGAACGCGGGGTGGCCCGTGCCACCCCGTTCCAACTCGTGGACGCGACCGCGCGAGAGGCGCGGCTCGCCGGGGCCGAGCAACGCGTACGGTCCGCTGCCGAGGCGGCGGTCGAGGAAGGCCTCGCCTACTGGGCGCTTTACGAGACGGAACACGCGTTGCCTGCTTATCTCCCCGATATCGTGGCGCGGATCCGTGAGGGATTGGCCGGAGGCGCCGAGCGGCCGGAGGCGCGCGTGGTGCTTGGGCGCGCATTGGCCGACATGAACGCGCAGCAGGAAGCCGAGCAGGTGCTGGCCGAGGCCATCACGCGGCATCCGGAGGATGCGCCTGCGCACTTCTGGCTGGGCGAGGTTCGCCTGCGCCGGGGAGACGCTCGCGCGGCCATTGAACCGTTGCAACGCGCCGTGGCGCTCGCGCCCGCCTTCACCGAGGCGCATGTTAAACTGGCCGACGCCCTCGCGGCCGCGGGGCAGAGCGAGGCCGCCATTGCGCGGTACCGCGAGGCCGTCCGCCGCGATCCTGTCCGCCACCCCGATGCGTGGAACAACCTCGGCTTCCAACTCTTCCAGGCCGGCCGTTTCGAGGAGGCCACTGCGGCGCTGCAAGAAGCCGTCGCGCTGGATCCCACGCTCTTAGAGGCGCGCACCAACCTGGGCGCGGCCCTACTCTCCTCCGACGACCTGAACGCGGCCGCGGAGCAGTTCGAAGCCATCCTCCGCTACGAGCCGGCTTACCTCGCTGCCATCGGCAACCTGGGCGTCATCCGCATGCGGCAGGAGCGCCCCGCTGAGGCGCGGCGCCACTTCGAACACCTCCTGCGCCTCAGTCCCGGCAACCCGCAAGCCACCGCCTACCTTCAGCAACTCGACGCACTGTGAGCGCTTTGTTGAGAAAGGGGGAGAGGGAGAAACAGCGCGCGCGAGCCCGCTCTGTTTTCTCTGTTTTCTCTATTCTTTCCGTCCTCTCTTTTCTCGCCGCCTGCGGCGAAGGCGCCGACGGGCTCCGTGTAGACCTCGACAAGAGCAACGAGGAACGGTTGCTGCACTACTACCTCAGTGGGCTCGCGGCCGAGGGAGAGGACCCAGAGGGAACGGGGCTACTTGGCCGCGACGGTACTGCGTTTGTGTTGCGTCCTGAGGCGCTCGATCCATCTGTTCGCGATGCCCTTCGTGATGCGAACGACGACGGCACGCTCGACTGGGACGAGTTCGTCGCCTTCATCGAAGCCACCTACTACGACGCACGGGGTCTCCCGCCGACGCTCGATGCGTTTCGGGCCGACGCTGGATTTGCGGCGAGTGATTCATCATGGGTTACGCTCGACGTGGATGGCGTGGTGACGGCGGCCCGTCGGCGCATCTACGTCCGCGAGGATGCGCTGCGAGAGACGCTGGAGGGGTATCGCGAAGCCGGGGAGCAGATCATCTACCCGGCGGGTACGGTATTCATCGCCGAGCACTGGTTGGACGGCCAGGTCGTCGAGACGACGGTCAAGCGACGCCGGGCGGATAGCTTCTGGGACTTCGCCGTCTACGATGCCAGCGGACAACGCGTACCCGCGACCAGCACCGCGCCGCGCGCGTTGCGAGCGCCTGTGCAGTGCGTCGGGTGTCACCTCGGACAGCGGCGCTTTGATCCCGAAAAGAGCTTTCCGGCCGCTGCGCCCGAAGGGCCCTATGGACCCCGAACGATCCACATCGCTGAGGCACTGCGCGCGGCTCCCACCACTGCCGAGGCGACGGCATTGTTCAACGAGCACGCCAAGCGCAGCGACGGCGTGCTCGGCCTCTACGCCACGCTGTACACGGCGCAACTTCTCGCCGACCGTGAGGCAGGTGTCCTCGCACCCGAGGATGCTGTGCTCCTCGACCAACTCGGCCTCTGATGCGCTGGCTCGACCGCCTTCCGTTGCTCCCCTTGATTGTGGGTGCGCTCCTGCTCGGCCTAGCGCCGTTCAGCCCGGAGCCGCACCTCCTGCGCGATCTTCGCTGGCTCATCGCAGGCGAACTGACGCAGCCGGAGGATCTCTTCGACCTCGTCTTCCACGGGGCGCTTCCGCTTCTTCTGATCCTCAAGCTCGTGCGCCTCGGGGCAATCCGTCGGCGCACGTAGATTCGAGCCGTACCCATCTGGCGCCTCCATGCTCGCTACCGTTCGCCTCGTCAACGCCGTCTTCTATGCCCACCACGGCGTGATGCAGGAGGAGCATCGCATCGGCGGGCGCTATGAGGTGGACGTAGCAATGGACCTCGACGTAGACGAGGCGGCGCAGACCGATGACCTCGATAAGACCGTGGATTACGAGCGCGTCTATGCGTTCGTAAAAGAGGTCGTCACAGGCAACTCGTCCTACCTCATTGAACGGATTGCCTACCGCATCGCGCACGCCGTGCTGGAGCACTACCCCGCCATCGAGCGCGTCGAAGTGACGGTGCGCAAGCCCAACCCGCCCGTCGGGGGGCCGTGCGACCGCGCGGAAGCGGCCTACCGCCTGAGCCGCTCGTGACCGACGCGGTGACCGCGTTTGTAGGGCTGGGCGCGAACGCAGGCGACCGGCTGGCCGCGCTCCGTGCCGCCGTGGCATCGTTGGATGCGGCGGAGGGTACTGTGGTGGAGGCCGTTTCGCCCGTCTATGAAACCGAGGCACATGTCCTACG
>JABDIZ010000384.1 GCA_013003465.1 Rhodothermaceae bacterium | reverse complement strand
CTTCTCGCCTACAAGCTGCCATACGCCAAAGCCACGCGCATCGCGGCGAGCGTGGGGCAAGGCATGGCCATCCTGTTCGGCCTGCTCGCCGTCGTCAACGGGTTCGACCCCTTCCTGCTCATCATCGCGGTGTTCGTCTACGTCGGCGCGCAGCAAGAAGCCCACGCGACGCTGATGCGCTCGTCGATTCGCGGCGTGCCCGTCCGGCAGGCGATGATCACGCAGTTCTCTACGCTCGCTCCGGCCTCGACCCTCGACGATGCAGTCGAGCTGATTCTCGCAGGCACCGAACAGGACTTCCCGGTGCTTGGCGTGGACGGGCAAGTGGCGGGCGTGCTCACGCGCAAGCGGCTCGTGCAGGCTCTCGCCGAGCAGCCGCGCACCACGCGCGTCTACGACGTAATGCAGCCTGCCTGTGGCGCGGTGGAAGCCGCGTCCATGCTCGACGAGGCGCTGGTTCGCTTGCAGGAAGACGAGTGCCCCCTGCTTCCCGTGACGCAGGGCGGACGCCTCGTAGGGCTCCTTACGCTGGAGAACGTGGGCGAACTGATGATGCTGGCGAACGCCATCCAACGCCGCACGGGGCAGCGTCCGGTGTCGGAGCTGCGCTCGGCGTAGAGTCCTCAGGGTAGAGTCCTCAGGGCCGCTGTTGAGCCTCTGAAACAAGTCACGCGAGGTTCTCGGATACGGCCCCACCCACGACCGAACGCGGTATGCCTACATCAGGGTGGAAGCAGCGGCTGGACACATGGCGCGGCGTCAGCCCTATCGAGCGCGACCTGACGCCGTACCGGGACCTCCTGGCCGCCGTTAATCGCGAAGGCGAGTCGCTGGCCGGTGCAACCGAGGTCCACCTGAAGGATCACGCCGCTGCCCTCCGTACTCAGGCCCGGGCGGGCATCTCGCCGGATGAGCTGCTCGCCGAGACGTTTGCGCTCGTTCGCGAGGTGGCGGATCGCACGCTCGGGCTACGTCCCTACGACGTGCAGGTGATGGCGGGAGCGGCGCTGCACCGGGGTAGGCTCGTAGAAATGCAGACCGGGGAGGGCAAAACACTCGCCGCGGTGCTTCCAGCATGCCTCAACGCGTGGGGTGGCGCCGGGGTGCACATCCTGACGTTCAACGACTACCTCGCCCGCCGTGATGCCGCCTGGATGGCGCCGGTCTATGCGTTTCTCGGGCTGCGCGTGGCTGCCATTCAGGAAGGCATGTCCACCGAGGCCCGGCGCGATGCGTATGCAGCCGATGTGACGTACGCGACCGCCAAGGAGTCTGGATTCGATTTCCTGCGGATGCACCTCGCCCGTTCGCCGGAGGAGGTGGCGCATCGCCCCTTTCACGTCGCCCTTGTGGACGAGGCGGACTCGCTCCTCATTGATGAAGCGCGCGTGCCGCTCGTCATTGCGGGGGCACGCGACACGGCGGCCCCGGATCTGCGCCGCTTGGCCTCCGTCATCGGCGCCCTCGAAGCCGATGTAGAGTGGGAAACCGACGAGCACGCCCGCAACGTCCTCCTCACCGAGCGGGGCTACGACCGTGTGGAGGCCGCCCTCGGGTGCGGCGATTTGCATGCGGACGCCAACGTGCGGTTGCTCACCGAGGTCAACCAAGCCCTGCACGCGCACGTACGGCTCCACCGCGATGTGGACTACCTCGTGCGGGACGACCGCCTCGAACTCGTGGATGAGTTCACCGGCCGCGTCATGGACGACCGCCGCTGGCCCGACGGGTTGCAAGCCGCGCTCGAAGCGAAGGAGGGCCTCCCGATTCAGCCCGGCGGGCAGATTCTCGGGTCGATCACGCTCCCGCACTTCCTCCGCCAGTACCCGCGCCTGAGTGGCATGACCGCCACGGCGCAGTCAGCCGCAGACGAGTTCGAAGCGGTCTATGGGTTGAAGGTGGTGCCCATCCCACCCAACCGGCCCTGCCTTCGTGACGACCTGCCCGATGTCATCTTTTCACATCGGGAGGCCAAAGAGGCGGCGCTCGTCCGGGAAATCCAGCAGGCGCATGCGCAGCGGCGTCCGGTGCTGGTAGGCACGCGCACTGTGGAGGAGTCCGAGGCCCTGGCGAGTCGGTTGCGAGAGGCGCAGGTGACGTGCCGCGTGCTCAATGCTCGGCACGACGCGGCCGAAGCCGAGATCATTGCCGAGGCTGGGCGCCTGGGTGCGGTGACCATCGCCACCAACATGGCCGGGCGAGGCACGGACATTCGCCTCGGCGGGTCTGACGAAGCGGAGCGCCAGCAGGTAGTGGCCCTCGGCGGCCTCTACGTCATCGGCACCAACCGCCACGAGAGCCGCCGTATCGACGACCAGTTGCGCGGACGGGCAGGGCGCCAGGGTGATCCCGGCACCGCCCAGTTTTTCGTAAGTCTGGACGACGATCTGATGACGCGCTTCGGCATCGACGCGTTGATTCCGCCGCGGTTGCGGCCCGCGCAGGACGCGCCGTTGGACCACCCGCTGGTTCGTCGCGAGGTAGAACGCCTTCAGCGCATCGTCGAGGGGCAGAACCACGAGATCCGCACGACATCCGCGCGCTATGCCGACCTCGTCGAGAAACAGCGCGTGACGCTGCATGCGTGGCGGCGCGCTGTTCTGCTCGGTGAGGTCTCGCTCGGTGTCGCCATGACGCACCTCCCCGAGCGGTATGCGACCTGGTGTACTCAGGTGGACACCGAGGTCGTAGAGGAAGCAGAACGGGCAATCACGCTCCATCACATCGATCAGGCGTGGGCGGACCACCTGGCCTTCGTGGCGGATTTGCGTGAAGGCATCCACCTCGTTGGCATCGGCGGGCTGGATCCGCTTCACGAGTTTCACAAGCAGGTAGCTGAGGCCTTCAGCACCATCCATGCCACCATCGAGGCCGACACCGCAGCGAGTCTGGCGTCGCTCGACCGCACAACCGACGGCCTCAATCTGGGCGGAGTGGGACTGGGCGCGCCTTCGGCCACGTGGACCTATCTCGTCAATGACCGGGCGCTGAGCGATCTGCAAGCGGCACTGTTCGGGAAGGGGAGTAGCGCCTTCTCCGCGGGCGCCGCCCTGACCGCATGGCCCTTGCTCCTCGGTTGGGGCCTGTGGCGCCGGTTCAAGAAGACATCGGCGGAGTGAGCAGTCACTGGAGCCCCACCGGCTGTCGCTCGTATGGAGAACTTCGCCAACCCGAAGTGCAAATGTGGCAGTATCGAGGACAGAAACGACCGCCGTTCGCCGACGAGCCCGAACCGGGCCAGGAGTCCGTCTGGGACTACCCGCGCCCGCCCGCGCTGGTGCCGGACGACCGGCTCGTAGAGGTCCGCTGGGGGGAGCTCGTGATCGCCGCGTCTATGCGGGCTATCCGCGTTCTCGAAACGGCGAGCCCACCGACGTTCTACCTCCCACCGGGCGACGTGCAGCAGGAGCGGCTGGTTGCAGCGCCAGGCGCCTCGCACTGCGAGTGGAAGGGGGCGGCCCGGTACTGGGCGCTCGCCGCCCGGCCTGACCTCGGCGCAGTGGGATGGAGCTACCCTGAGCCCACGCCCGCGTTCGAGACGATCCGGGACTACCTCTCGTTCTACCCGGCGAAGCTCACGTGCCTCGTAGCGGGGGAACGGGTTCGTCCTCAGCCCGGTGGCTTCTACGGAGGATGGTTGACCAGTGAGATTATCGGGCCGGTGAAGGGCGAGCGAGGGACGGGGCATTGGTAGCAGCGATCAGGGCCGTCGGTTTGTCTGCAGGCTGAACCCATTCCACTTCCGACAGCCCCGCGCTCATGATGGTGCCGGAGCGTCAGTCCGCATCCGAAAGCACTAAGGAGGCATCGCGCTCTTGTACGCCGTGCCCGTTTACTTGAGCGTTTTCTTCACGCTCGTCCGGCTCTCGGAGCCGCCCGATCCAGCGCCATTCGCGCTCGCCGACGGGAGTGTCAGTGGGGCGCTTGCAGTAGTCCGAACGGTGATTGCGTTGTGGGCCAGACGCCAACAGGAGGCATTTAAGGGGTTGGCAGATTGGCTTGGTCATACGCTATCAGCCTCCTCGTCCCGGGTCTTGGCGAACGAACCCGCCAGGTTTGATCGAGTTACCGGAGATGCACGAGCCGGAGCCAATCGCCCCAGAGACCAAGCGAGGCCTGCGCGCCTGATTGGATCAGGGTGGCATCATGCCGAATCGGCTTGTTGAGCCGGTTGCTGCAGCTAGACCCCGCTGCAGCCGACCGTCCACGGGTGGTCGACGCTCAGCCCAATCCAGTACACGCTCAAGCGGCTGGGCCATTCCCCTACTGGCCCCGTAGGGATCCCCTCGCGGTCTACACAAACGCGTTTGTCTACGTTATTCGGCAAGATGGCTGGGCACTCACCAACTGCGTCTTGCTGGCACGACACGCATAGAGCCACGAGGCGGAGGGGAGCATTATGGCAACTCCATGCAGATTCTCAACACGAGCACGAGCGACCCTATGTGCCGTGGCTCTTCTTCTATGCTCTCAGCAAGGACCGTCGGCTGCGGCGCAGAGCGTTCCCCAGGCCACGGTGCCTACAGTCTCTCCTACGGTGGATGGGACCATCCGAGACGGTCTACAGGATCCCAAGGATGGCATTCCAGATGACATCATCGGCGTTCTTGTTCAAGTACTTGATGTAGACCGCCTTGACCTTCCGTTTGAGGACCGCGGCATTATCGAGTTTGATATTTCGGGCCTTACTCCGTCAGTACCCGGCGCAACGGTAGAACTGCTACTCAACGTGTTCTCTGCTATGGGGCCTTATCCCTTTAC
>JABDIZ010000382.1 GCA_013003465.1 Rhodothermaceae bacterium | reverse complement strand
GTCGTGTAGTAGTGGTCGCCGCGCCGCCCGGTGTAGCGGGTGGCCGTGCGGGCGTCATACGTCCAGTGGGGCACATAGAGGCCGACGAGGCGGTCGGCCGAGCCGGAGTGCCGTTTAAGCGCGCTCGGCGCGAACCAGCGGCCTTTGAGCCATTTCTCGAAGGCGGCCTGGGCTTCGTTCCGCTTGATGGCGAACGGGAGGACGCTCTGCGGCTTGATGGCGCGCGTCGAGGCGCCTTCGAGAACGAGGGCCGAACCGCAGAAGGCACACACATCGCCCGTCACGTGGGCGTCGAGCGTGGTCTGGGCGCCGCAGTTGGAGCACTTCGCCGTGACCACCTCAACGGTGTCCGACTGCCCCGCGAGGCTACGTACGGCCGTCTCGAAGTCCAGCTCCTGAATCGCCACCTCGGCGACGGCGATCTCGTTCTCCGTGCCGCAGTAGGGGCACACGAGCGCCGACGTGCCGGGGGCAAATTCGAGGTCGGCCCCGCAGTTCTTGCAGGGGAACTGGCGCATGCCGGTCGCCGGAGCTTCCATAGCCCAGGGATGCAGAGAGTGGAGAGGGGCGGGGAGACGGGAGGGCGTAGAACGAGAGGGGGGAGAGAGCAGCATGGAGAGAGGGAAGCGTAAAGCGTTGCTCTCCTCTCTATCCATGCTCTTCGTTCTCTAGCTCATCACGCAGAATCGTCTGAGGCGGGCGGTGCGGGAGGCGGAGGTGGAGGTGGCACGGCCGCGAACAGGTCGCTGAGCGCCTCCACCTGTCCGGCGGGTTGCCAGCCGTCCATGCCCTGCATCCAGACCATCGAATTCGGCGTAAGCGTGCCGCTCTGCGCCTGGCTCTGGAGCGTCTGCCGGTCGTACGGCCCGCGCGTCTCGCCGTCCACGGCGACGTGAAACTGCTGGGCGGGCGGCGGGGGTGGAGCGCCGCCCTGCTGCTGGGCCATCTGCTGGCCCATCTGATTCGCCATCGCGAAGCCCATGCCCATGCCGATGCCGCCCGACGCCGCGCCGCCGGGGTTCTCGGCGGCCTTCTCCATGGCCTGGGCGGCCTGGAACTGCGTGTACGCCCCGAGGTCGCCGACGATGCCCATGCTCGTTCGCTTGTCGAGCATCTCCTCGACCTGCGGCGGCAGCGAGATGTTCTCCACCAGCATCGACGTGATTTCGATGCCGTAGCCCTCGAACTCCTCGGAAATCCGCTCGCGGACGAACTCGCCCAGCTCGTCGTAGTTGGCCGCGAGGTCGAGCGCAGCCAGCTTGCTCTCGGCCAGCACATCGGTGAAGCGCGACACGATCAGGTTGCGAAGCTGGTTGGTCAGGTCGCCCGCCTGGAAGTGGCCATCGGTGCCGACGATCTCTTTGATCAGCGTGGTCGGGTCGCCGACCTTGAAGGCGTAGGTGCCGTGGGCGCGGAGGCGGAGCGGGCCGAACTCGGGGTCGCGGAGCATGATGGGGTTCTTGGTGCCCCACTTCTGGTCCGTGAACTGCCGCATGTTCACGAAGTAGACCTCGGCCTTGAACGGGCTCTCGAAGCCGTGCTTCCAGCCTTGCAGCGTGGAGAGGATCGGGATGTTAGCCGTTTCCAGCGTGTAGGTGCCGGGCGGGAAGACATCGGCGAGTTGGCCTTCGTCGACGAACACGGCCTCCTGGCCTTCGCGGACGACCAGCTTGGCGCCGAACTTGATTTCATTGTTGTAGCGCTCGAAGCGGTGGACGAGCGTGTCGGGAGAGTCATCGG